>JBKHHH010000010.1:0-19551 GCA_046539285.1 Candidatus Aenigmatarchaeota archaeon
GCAGTGACCCATTTCGTGAATGATCTCTTTCTTCAGTCTTTCCATCAGGACCTCCGAATCCGCCTCTTCGTCGTAGAACTCGGGTCTCAGCCTGTGGGTGCTGACCACGGCCGGTCCCCTGTATTCACTCTCTCCGAAGGCGTAGTTGGCACCGTCCGCGTAGAGCCCCTCTTTCATCACAGCAATGACGATTCCCTCATCTCGGAGTGCGTCCAGGATCCTCTCCGCCTTGTACTGATCACGGAAGGAGTTGTAGGCCTCTTCCGGCAACGGCATCCGTCCCTTGTGGTCGAATCGTATGCTGCGGAAGCTACCATTTAATCTCTGAACTAGATCCTGGAGGAAGTTTTTGTCGAAGTTGGAAAGGGAGACGACCGGTATTCTCATGTCAATCACATTAAGTTTGGAGAGAAGTACTAATAAGTTTTTGTGGTTATGGTGGGAGGAGTGGAATCAGAAGGACCTTTTCGAAAAAGGTCCAACAAAAGAGAGTGAGTGGTGGGAGGAGTGGGATTTGAACCCACGACAACTAGATCTTCAGTCTAGCGCTCTCCCGAGCTGAGCTACCCTCCCGGGTTGCTTTTGAACTTTTGTTAGTCAAATATAAAAATCTTTTACGTGGAAATTTTCAGGCCCTGGAATAGATTTATAAGGTTTTTAGAACAATTCGTATTCGTGATAAGATGGCCAAAAAAAAGCAGAACACGATGCCTTCCGGTTTCGCCGGTCTGACCCGTTACTTCGACGAATCTCCAGAGAAGTTCCGGTTCACACCGCACCAGATAGTGATCATGGCTTCACTTCTCATCACAACAGTGGGAATTCTTCACTACCTCGCTTGATCAGAATAGCTTTTTTTACCTCCACGACAAATCAATTACTATGGCTACTATGGGCAAGAAGGGTCAGGCGGCCTTGGAATATATGCTGATCATGGGTGTTGCTCTAGCCATTCTTGTCCCTCTTTTTTCTCTTGTCACTTCTTACACGCAGGATTTTCGAAACGAGATGAGGATCTCTTCGCTGGAAAACTCGTTAGACAGCCTGGCCGA
This sequence comes from Candidatus Aenigmatarchaeota archaeon, assembly GCA_046539285.1. Taxonomy (GTDB): domain Archaea; phylum Aenigmatarchaeota; class Aenigmatarchaeia; order PWEA01; family PWEA01; genus JBKHHH01. Next base: position 1,053 of record JBKHHH010000010.1, read on the forward strand.
TTCGGCGGACATGGTCTACTCACAAGGCTATCCGGCCAAGATTACGACCGAGCTCTATCTCCCGGAAAGGACGGTCTACACGAACGTGACCAATACAGAAAACAAAGGAGTTTTTCATGTTCGATTGAAGCAGAGAGCGGGACCCACTGATATTTCATCGATGACCGAGGCCAATTTAACAGGTTCATTGACACCCAGTTCGGAACCTATACCTCCTCGTCCCGGCAACTATAAAATAGAACTAAAAATGACGGAAGAGGGTATCGTAAATGTTACCTCAACAAAGTCTGTGATATGATGGATTTGGATAGTAAAGAAAAAATGAAGCTTGGATCCGTCTTTTTCCTAGTCTTTCTGTTGTTATTTGTTCTTGTCTTTTACAGCCCGGAAGTGAAGACAGGAATGGATCGGGGCCAAGAGTTCCAAAAGACTTCTCCAGAAGGTTCCAACAACACTACGGAAGAGACTCTACAGCCAGAGATTGTGAATTCTTCTCAGGCCAACAACAGCTCCGGATCCTCCTTGAGCGGCTCTTCTGGTTCCGGTGATTCTTCCGGATCCGACGGAGAAGAGAAACAGTGCTCGGATATTGCAGACCCTGACCGTAGAGACTGGTGTTTCCGCAACCAGGCGGTAGATGAGAAGAACCCCGAACTTTGTTTGGAAATAAATGATGACTATTACCGGGACAGCTGCTATCGTTTCATAGCAATGGAGACCAACGATGAAAGCTACTGTGATCTGATAGATGATGATGATAGGCAGTCGAACTGCCATCAGACCTTGAGGATGTAGGATGATAGGTTGTTAACCAATAGAAAGAAGAAGGACGTGTGTAGGCAGACCGGACAGATCTCAATGGAGTTCATGTCTTATATGGGAATCCTGCTCCTTGTGTTTGCCGTCTTCGCACCTTTACTCTTTACCGAAGCTTTCCAGATTTATAGGATGCGAGAAACCCTTGTTGCCGAGAGGATAGCCACCACTCTTGAAAGGGAGATAAACACGGCCGTGGTCTTCGGACCGGGCTATTCGCGGAACTTTACCCTGCCAGAAAGGATAGTCCGAAGCAATTACACCGTCAGCACGAACGCTGAAAACCGCCTGTTGAGAGTCTCTTGGCAGGATTCAAAAGAGACGAGACAGATAATAACCAACAATATAACCGGGGGCTTCAGTTCTGAGGAAAATAGAGTAAAGATAGCCAACCAAGACAACGGAATAGTTCTCAGAGGTGTAGAGCAGTGAAGAGGAAAGGTCAGATGTTTTCGGCCGATTTTATAGTCGCCATCCTGGTCCTTCTCTTTTTGATAACCTCGTTCCAGGTCTATCAAAGCAATGTTATCAAGGAAATCCAACACGAACAGAGGGCAATCTACCGCAATTCCCTAGTTTCCCGGACGGATACAATGGTGCTCTATCCAGGTCAGTGGAAAGGTACAGAAGCCGAAGTACTTGGTTTTGCTGTCCAGAGAGAAGATCAAGCCAGTCCGAACCGCATCAATGAAACGAAGGTCGAAGGATTTTTGACGATGGACGAATCCAAATGCAAAGAATTACTGGGACTGAGGGGCAGGAACTTTTACTTCTTCATTAAGGACAGGCAGGGATCTATCATAAGTGACTACGAGAAAGGAGATACTAATTGGCATGATGCGGATAATGTTTACAGAGTAAAGAGAAACGTCTTCCTTCAGCCTTCTGGCGAGAGCGCAGTTTTGGAGTTGATTGTATGGTAGGAGCCGATAGATGTGGTAAAAAAGGCATCTTCTTCAGTCTCGATGCTATCCTGGCCATCGTAATCCTAATATCAGTTGTCGGGGGATTAGGACTCTACTATACGGTTACGCCTCAGCTTAAGTACAGTTCTCTACACAGCAGTTCGGAGGACGCGATGACGGTACTCTCGACAGCCAGAGTCGGGGACACCGGCTTACGCAATAAAAGCTATGTCCAAGAGGAAGATTACAATAAAACGGTCCTCCAGCTGATAGGCACGCTCTGGGTCTCCGGCGAGACCGAAAGGGCGAAGAACGTCACTTCCCAGTTCATGGAGAATACCACCGATTCGTGCTGGAAACTGACCTTTTCGAATACCACAATCGAGAAGAGCGAAGGGGACTGTTCTCAGGAAGAAGTTGTTTCCGCGGCACGAGTAGTTTCCGGTTACAATGAAAGCAAGAGAGATGAAGGCTATATCACAAGAGGATTTCTCAGCGAGGCCGACTCGAAACTGGAGAAGTCCTATATATTTTTTGGCGGCTATGTGGGCGATGGAAATATAACTAAGAATATCACCCTTCGAGACCTGGATGAAATATACAACATGACCATGGAACTCGATGCAGGCAGCGACTTTGATCTGGTCGTGAACGATGAATATTCCGGTTCTTATCAGGTTTCGGAAGGAAATATGAGTGCCGATAGATGGAATGTAGACCGATCCTACTGGGACAATTTCCAGGAAGACGAGAACAAAATTCAGTTCGTCTTCACCGGAAATAAATCCTCGATCTCAGGTGGATTTTTCAGAGTGACTTACAACACAACCGGCTTCCAGTACAGGGGGGAAAACAAAAACTATACGCAGGTCGATTTTCCTGGCATCGACGGTGTTATCAACCTATACTCTTCTTTTTACAGCCCGACTGAGATAAGGAACATTACAGCCCGGCTGCATTATAGAAGCAATCATACCGTATTTCTCAGCATCGGCAATGTTACTGTCTACAACGGATCATCACCACTGGGAGAGGATACTACGGTTTCCCTGACGGACAGTCAGATAAGATCTGAACTATCGGACGGCGGTCTCCCGTATTCTTATCTCAGCAAGAAAACGGTACCCTTCCGGCTGGGAATAATGAACGTCTCCTACATAGAGAACCAAAGAAAGGCCGATGTCTTCTCCGTGACCGATATCTCGGGGAGCATGGACGAGTGCAACGTTCCAGCAAACTCAAGCGACTACGACTGCTACTATTCATCGGGCGAGTGCAGTGGAGCTGACGGTGCCTGTTGTTGGTTCTATGACTGTGGCTCCGAATCTGGATGCGAGTACTGCGGTGGATCTTGGTTGGATCCCGGGTACTACAAGGAGAAGATAACCGTTGCCAAGGAGTCCAACAAGGACTTCGTCGATATAGTTCTTAACTCGACCGGTAACCGGGCCGGACTTGTCAGTTACAATGACGATGTGGATGATGTGGATACGCATGACCTGTCGACGGATCAGAGCAGCCTGGAAGGTAAGGTCGATGAATGGGGCGCGGGAGGCGGTACCTGTATCTGCTGTGGGGTAAACGACGCTACTGATAGAATAGAAACCCAGTCCAACCAGAGTCGCTTCCGCTCGGTGGTCGTGATGAGTGACGGACAAGCGAACTACGAGTGCGGTGAGCAGGGTACCGGAAACCCGGACGACGACGCTATCCAGGCCGCCTGTGACGCCTACGAGGACCACGGGGCCAAGGTCTATACGATAGGCTTTGGAGCGAACGTGGACGAGGCGACCCTGCAGAACATGGCCGACTGTGGACACGGTGAGTACTACTATTCAAACGTCAGCGAGCTAAGAGACGTTTACAAGACCATCGCTCAGGAGATACTTAACGCCAGCTACGAGGCACAGAGAGTTGTTGTCCACGGTGGCAGTGCTGAAAATATCACCCTCTACCAGGATTCTTACCTGGGCATCAACCATAGTAACGACAACAGTACACTTGATTACGGGGAAATCCCCCTGAGCTTCGAGTCCGAGAGCTTTGGAACCGAAGTGTCATCACCGCAAAAGGGCTGGTTCTGGGCGGCAAATAGAACCAGACCACTGGAAGCAAGGATCACATCTTATTCAGGGAAATACTGGACGTCCATCGTCAATATTTCAAACGAGAACGGCGAGGACAATATCTACCGCCTCTCGGACTACGGCACGGAATACACAGACCTTGGCGATCCCTATACCGTAAATATACCAACAGACAAGATGACTACAGGCAACAACACCGTCCTCGTCGATACGTCGATAAATCCGGCCAACTATACCGGCGCCTCCCCCGATGATAGAGTGATCTATCAGTTGGCGGTTGGGGCTTCGGTGGACTACGGTGATTCGTTCTCCAAATACCAGGGTGGCAACGTTACAGTTCAACTGGAAACAGGTGAAACGTACGAACTTTCCGTCGGCAACGCCTCCGATGCCTGGGATCCGGAGGAGGACGCTTTGGACGATATGGTCGAAAGACTACTGGATAAGCTAGATGCCGACGGCGACGGTAAAATAGGAATAAAACTGGAGGAAGACAACCTAGAAATAAAGGAAATAAAGGTCGATAAAGTTCCCTATCTCTGGGGGCCTTCGATCTTCAGGCTGAGGATGTGGTAGATTATGATAAGGAACAAAGGGCAGTTTATTTCGTTGATGGTCATAGTTATTGCAATGCCGATTATAGCCCTTTCACTTACCTTCAGTCAAGGCATGAGCGGCTACGGAGAAGGAATAGGCTCCATGACCAGGACGAAGAGCGCCTATTACTACTATTCTTCCGTCGAGAACGATCTGGAAAGAGCCGGTGGTATAATCGGTGAGAGGGCGACAGTCGCCGCACTCGATCGTGTCGTCGAGACCGGTCAAGGCCTTGATCGGGCTGAACTCAGGCTGAAAGAACTCTTTCTGAACGGGACGCTCTATGGTAATCGGAGCTCAATAATGAACGATTCAACCATCTACGACTGGCTGGAGAGGACAGAACAGATCTCCCGAAGAAGAGGATTTATTCTTGATTTTTCCCTTAAAGACGTCGAGGTAACGATGGCAAATTCCTATCAGATAGGGTTCCGTCTCAACTATACACTGACCTTGAGAGACAAGACAGGTGTGTTTTCTCTGGAAAAAAGCAAAGTGAAAACCTGCTCAGTTCCACTCTCCGGCCTGGAAGACCCATTGATAACTTCTCGGACGGGAGGCAGGCTGGTTTATTTCATCGAGAGAAGCCCCCATCAGTCCAACTTCACCCGCTATCTCGGCTCCGGCGATGGCAACAATTCTTGGACTGCAGGCCGGTCGGTTGTCTTGTCGTCCGAGGAGTCCAGGATAGAGAGTGTTTCCGACAAGGAGGACAGGGTTCTGGTGACCAACAGCTCCGTCGATCCTGATCTGATGAATCAGTTTGCTGGCGTGGTGATCGGAGAGGATGTCGAGATGGGCGGTTTCGATAAACCTTACGTGGAAAACTTCGGCGACCTGTCCCCTGTCAGCAACGGGACCAGGATCGTTGTCGACGGCAACAACTCCGAAGTCTGGGAGATAGAAAACCTCTACAGAAACTGGAGGGAAAGCTACTACATTTCCGGTCAGGGACCCTCTTTCCTCGACCGTCTGGAGAACAATCTGACAAACAGCTACCCCGGAAAGGGACTTACTCTATTGATCAAAAAAGAAGACCTCGAGGATGCGGATATAACAATTGAGGACAGATCCAACCTCGACCATATTTATTTTAGTGATGAGAGTCTAAACAACTATAAAGTAAAGGGTATGCCGACATCTTTCCTCATCAATGAAGAACATAGAGAGGAACTTGGTCTGAACAACGACCTGGCCTTTGCTTGAGATGATAGAAATGAGATTTTTGGAAACCGCGATCGACGACCTGGTCGAATACTTGCGAGAGAACGACACGGCCAGTCTCAAGAAGATCAGCCAGGAGATAGGTTATCCGGAAGATGTGGTCGAGGAGTGGGCCCGTGTTCTCGAGGACCACGATATACTGAAGATAGAATACGGTCTGACGAAGACAAAACTCGTCTTGAAGGAGCACAAGGACCACAAGAAGAACCAGGCCAAGGAGAAGATAAAGAAGGACAAAAAAGAGAAGGCGGTCTGTGATATCTGCGGCAGATCATTTGCCAACGAACACGGCCTAGCAATTCATAAAGGAAAAATCCATAAAAACAATTAGGTGAACAATATCCCCGAAGAAGAAGTGAAGACCGAGTATCAGGTTGCCGCCGATAAGGTCAAGGCAAAGATAACCATCTCCCAGAAACACGAAGACTACGTACCCACCTATGCTGTCTCCTACCCGCACTTTGAAGAACCTACCCAGGCAGTACTGGACAAGATAAGAGAGGAGGTGACAGACGAAATAGAGGTCGAGGGCAAGGAGATGCTCGATCCGAAGGCTATCAAGGAGATAAAGAGCCGTTTTCTCGAGACCTCGGAGGAGATAGTCAGGAAATATCTACCCAAGCTACCGGAGGAAAAGGCCCTGACTCTTGCCGGGAGGCTGACCCACCAGATGTACGGCCTGGGCCCGGTGGAGATACTGCTCAAGGACGATGATCTGGAGGAGATAGTGATCAACTCTTCTGACGAGCCCGTCTGGGTCTATCATAAGGAGTACGGCTGGCTGAAGACGGATATTCAGCTGGAGTCCGAGGATAAGATATACAACTTTTCTTCTATCATCGGTCGCCGGGTCGGGAAACAGATAACAAACCTCCAGCCATTGATGGATGCGCACCTAGTCAGCGGTGACCGTGTCAATGCCACACTCTTCCCTGTCTCTACCCAGGGCAACACGATAACAATACGTAAGTTTGCGAGAAACCCGTGGACTATAACCCACTTTATCGATCCGGAGTTTGGAACCCTCTCCAAAGAGATCGCGTCCTTACTCTGGATTTCTATGCAGTACGAGATGAACCTGATCATCGCCGGAGGCACCGCTTCCGGTAAGACGGCCCTTCTCAACACACTGGTTCCCTTCATCCCTCCGACGCAGCGGATCATCACTATCGAGGACACACGGGAGCTTAACCTTCCACAGTACTTGCACTGGGTACCGATGACCACACGAGAACCGAACCCAGAAGGGAAAGGCGAAGTTAAGATGCTTGACCTGATGGTCAACTCCCTGCGGATGCGACCGGACAGAATCATTGTCGGTGAGATACGGAGAAAGAAGCAGGCCGAAGTCCTCTTTGAAGCTATGCTGACCGGCCATTCTGTTTACTCCACGCTGCATGCAAACACAGCTCAGGAAGTGAAAAGGAGGATGACCAATCCACCCGTCGACATCCCGGAATCGATGTTGGAATCTCTCCACCTGACCTGTGTCCAATACAGGGATAGGAGAACCGGAATCCGGAGAACAAGAGAGCTGGCCGAGGTTATACCCAAGGCAAAGCGGAGGGGCGAAGGTTTCGATGTCAATGTAAATGTACTCTATAAATGGGATCCGGATACAGACACCTTTTCCCAGGCGAGGGAGTCCAGCCGCCTCATAGAAGAGATAAAGACGCATACCGGAATGAAGGAAAGGGAGATAAAGCAGGATCTGAAGGAGAAGCAGAGGATTCTCCAGTGGATGCTCGATAACAATCTGAAGACGGTAAACTCTGTCGGCAAGATTGTCGCCGACTACTACAAAGACAAAGGAAGGATACTCGAGCTGGTGCAAGAAGACAAGTCACCGGATAAAATACTGAATGAGAATCTGATAAAAGAGCTAAAGAAAAGGGGATTCCGTGAATGAGGACCTTCCATCTCTGCCCATCGTTCCATTTCCAATGGACAAGGCCCTTTCTGCGGCCAAGAAGTTTAGATTTTTAGGCAAGAGGATAGAACCAGCCGTTCCTTCACTGCGCAAGAACCTCTACCAGGCAGAAATTGATATCGATCCCGTTCTTTTCGTCAGTCTGGCCGTCTTCACCGGACTGTTCTACTCGGTTTTGATCGGCGGGCTGGTTGGAGTGCTCTCCCTGGTGATCACAGGATCCATAGGAATAATAGCACCGCTGCTCTCCCTGGTCTTCTTTTTTGTACCTTACTCTTATGTGGCCTTTTATCCCAAGCTGGTGGCCAACCGCAGGGTCAAAGATCTGGAGAAAAATCTACTCTTCGCCCTGCGCCATCTCCTCATCGAAATCAGGTCCGGCGTCCCTCTTTTCGACGCCATGGTCGGTGTCAGCAAGGGTTACGGGGACGTCAGCGAGGAGTTCCAGGAGATAGTGAGACAGGTTAACTCAGGAATGGACCAACAGGAAGCTCTCAACCAAGCAGCCAACAGAAACCCCTCACTATACTTTCGCCGGGCCCTGTGGCAGATAGTCAACGCCCTGCAGGGCGGAAGTGACGTGGCCGATGCGCTCGACGCGCTGACCGATAACTTCTCAGACCAGCAGATGGACAAGATAAAGAGGTATGGTCAGGAGCTGAATCCCTGGACGATGCTCTACATGATCGTGGCCGTAATCGTTCCCAGCCTAGGCATCACATTTTTGATAATACTGACCAGTTTCACCGGTTTAGATGTGCCCAAAATCATATTCCCTTTGATCCTACTGGCCTTGGGCATGTTCCAGTTTTTCTTCATGGGATTTGTTAAAAAGAAAAGACCGTCCATGTCCTTTTAGATGATAGAATGAAATATGAGACGATTGGAAGAAGGTTGCCCTGGAAAGATAGGATAGAGGAACTAATGAAATACGCCGGCTATCCGGATATACCTGCGGCCCAGCTACTTGGTTACATATCTTCCTTCTGTTTTGGCCTCGGTCTTGTCATCGCCTTCGACCTGATTCTGTTCGGCTTCCGCCCGCTTTATGCTCTGGCTGCCGGCGTGTCGATCTTTGTGTTGATCCAGGGCGGTGTCTATATTTTTCTGGCCACTACGGCGGACCGGAGAGCCCAGGAGGTCGAGGAAGTTCTGCCTGATGCCCTGCAATTGATGGCGGCAAACATCCGAGCCGGAATGACAACCGACCGGGCAATATGGCTTTCGGCCCGGCCCGAGTTCGGTCCCCTGGAGACGGAGATCAAGAGGGTCTCCTCGAAGGTCATGGGCGGCGAAAGGATGGATGAGGCTTTGGGCAAGATGAAGGAGAGGATCAACTCCGATCTTCTCGATAGGGCCGTAAAGCTGATGATAGAAGGCATCAGGTCCGGTGGTGAGATGGCCACACTGCTCGACGAAACCGCTTCCGATATCAGAACGGCCCAGGGAATGAAGGACAAGGTCAAGTCCAACGTAACGATGTATTCGATGTTCATAGTCTTCGCCTCGGTTTTAGGCGCACCACTACTTTTCGCCGTCTCCCTCTACTTTATTGAAGTGACCTCGAAGATGTGGGGTGAGCAGATGATGGGTGCGAGCGAAGGCATGTCGGAGATCGGTGTCGGTATGATCTCTATGAGCGGACCCCAGATAGCACCTTCCGAACTCAGACTCTTTGCTTTGGCGGCGATCACAATGACAACGATTTTCGGTGGCCTGATAATCGGTCTCATTCAGGAAGGCAAAGCTACGCGAGGTCTGAAGTACTGTCCACCTATGGTGTTGGGTGCACTGGGCATCTTTCTTGCGGCAAAGACGGTTATCACAAAACTTTTCGGAGGCTTCCTCGGTTTCTAGGTGATAGCTTGCGGAAGAAGCAACTTGTTCTCGTGATTGTTTTCCTGGTTATTGTTGCTCTCTATTTGTATTTTCCCCGCGAAAGAAGTGAAATGGTGACCGTGACCAGAGTCATCGACGGTGATACTATTGTAGTCGAAGGCGGTGAACGGGTCCGGTTGGCCGGAATAGATAGTCAGGAAGAAGGAGAAAAATGTTACGAACCGGCGAAGAAACGAATGGAAGAACTTATTCTGAAGGAGCAAGTTAGACTGGTGGCAGGTGACAAGGGCAAGTACGGTCGGACGCTTGGCTATATCTTCTACAACGGAAGCCTGGTCAATAAAAAGCTAGTCGAGGAAGGACTGGCTGTGGCCTATTTCTACGAGGACACGGACTACAGGTCGGAAATAGAAGAAGCCGAGACAAGGGCCATGGAAGCAAATCAGGGCTGCGAATGGTGAATATTAACTTATTTAATCATGGAGAGGTTCGTCGGCTATATAGTCCTCGGTGTTTCAATCGCCATCTCTGCAGCAGACCTGAGCCTTCTTTTGAGAGCCGTGGCTGTGGAATTTTTGGTTGTTTCGATAGGATCCGTGATTGCTCTCTACGGAGAATATATGTTGATGGAGGAAATTATCGGCGGGCAGTGATTATATTTATATATTGAGACAAATGATATTAAACAGGTATTTATGGAAAAGGATATCGAAGAAGAAGTCTCTGGTACCGACCGAGAGATTCTCGAAGTTTTAACTAAAAGTGGTGAGAAGCTTTCTACCTATCGGATTGCCAAAGAGGTGGATGTTTCTTGGTCTACAGTCAACACACACCTCAAGGATCTGCAGATAGAAGGCCTTGTTGAATCTGAGAAAGGTGTCTCAGGCGGTAAGAAAACTCGTCTATGGTGGGTTGACCAGAGCAGCCTTGATGATTTTGTTAAGAAATAAAAAGAAAAGGCGGGGCAGTCAAGTTAGAATTTAGCCTCGGAACACCCCCATCTTCCGAGAAAATGAATCTACCCCACCTACTGTAATTATATTATTGGGTTTATTTAAACCTTACATAATCTTTATATATTAATATACAGATATAATGTAACAATGGGTGGATATTATTTGTCGGGAGTTCAACCTTTTTCTATCGGATGCCCCCAATTCCATTCCGTAGAAGTATGACCTCTCGATTTTAGTGGAGGTGACCCCGGCCCACCCATATTTCTTTTCTTATTCTGAAGAAACCGACTTCAGATGGAAAAATTAAGGCCTTGTCTTAGAACGAGAAGAAGTCCTTCACCGTGTCGATGATGAAGGTTCTGAGGAAACCCCTGGCGGTTTTGTCCTGAACTTCTTCGTACATTTTCTCTGCTTCGTCCAGGTTACCTTTCTCCAGTTCTTCCAGCGAGTTATTCAGTTTTTCGAGGTCCTCTTTTTCTCCACGATCCTCGTCACTCTTCAAATCTTCTTTCAAGTCGTTGATGCTGTCTCTGAGTTGTTCTCTTTCCCTCTGGATTCGTTTCATCTCTGCGCATGTTTTCTCTATTGTCGTCCATCCTCTCGGGATTTCTTCCGAGCTTTCAAAGCTCTCACACTGGCCTTGAGGCCCTTCTGCATAGACCATACCTCCTCCCAGACCGCCTCCAATGACTATAGTGTTTTCCTTGCTTTCTAGGCTGAGTTCCTGGTCGGAAGCTTTGGGTTGTAAAGTGTAGATGCTGTGTGTCTCGGTCGAGTCATGAAGTCGGGTATCGAACCGCTTCCAGTCGTTCTCGACATCGTAGAAGCCTATTTCAGTGTTCTCGCGTCCACCGCCCCTTTCCCGGATTATTTCATCAAAACCGTGTTCATCTGCCCATTCGTTCTCTACAGCGTAACGGATTGTCGGTTCCAGAAGCTCGAGGTTTTTACCGGAAAGCTCTAAGACAGCGTGAACCTCTCCATCGCTGTTTTCCACGCTACCGGGATCCTTTTCCTCTATTTTTAGTCTTGCCGCGCCTCCGTAACCGCCAACATTTCTAGCATAGTTAACCTTTAACCAGGTCAAATCCTCAATGCTGTCGCCGACGACGACTTCTCCGCTGTCGCTCTCTAAGGCTTCCCCTGTTGCTGTAACAGTGATTTCGCCGTCACCTCTCTCAACTTCCATCTCTTCGACGTCAGGGTCAAAGTCTTCGTCGTATAATTCAGTTTTTAGTCTGTCCGGCCTTCTCCTGTCTCTCCGTGTCTCTACTTCAGTTACTTTTACCTCTGTTTCTGCATCGGTCGCTTCCTCTCCTTCAAAAGTGCTGGCCATTCTAAGCTTGTGCTCTCCTTCTTCTACCTCGTTAACGTCTGTAGTTATTTCTATACCCTCGTCTGATACAGGAAACTCTACGCCGTCAATATAGGCATTGAAACTGTATTTTCCGGTATCGATTCCATCAAGCTCGAACTCTAACTGATCCCCTTCGGAAAGCTGGATTTTGTTGACCTGATCAGCGTCCTCGCCTTCTATGCTTTCGATTGTGAACTCTCCGGGAGCTGATATGTCAGAGCCCCGAGTATCCCTGATATTTTCTATGTTTACCTGGGTCGAAGCGTTTGAAGCCCCTTCATCAGATTCGTGGTAGTACATAACTTTGAGCTCGTATTCTCCTGTCCCCATCTCCCTAATCTCAGGCACCATAACTATTCCGTCCTCTGTTACAGGCAGCTCCAAGCCATCTAGAAAAGCACTGATCCGACTTTCCTCGAAATCCACACCGTCCAGCTCCACATCAACTATCTCTCCTCTTTTCTCCGGTGTTCCAGGCCGGACATCCAGGTCGTTCACCCGGTCCGCATCCTGTCCGGCGATGCTTTCAATCTCAAAGTCGCTATTAACAGGCTTGGAACTGTCCTCTTCATCTTCTTCACTCTCCTGGTCTATATCTTCGCTTTCTTGTTTATCATCAGTTTCCCTATCTTCTTTCTCTTCTGTGATGTTGGTCACTTCTATTCTAGTCGAGTCAGCTTCCTCCTCACGGCCGACAATCTTCAGAGAGTGTTCGCCAGAGGAAACACCTGAAGGCGAAAACTCTCCCGAGTCCCTTCTGATCCGGAAGCTTTCACCATCAATACGGGCTTCAAAACCTCCACTGGTTATATCCGCACCTTCAAGCTCCACACCAATGACCGTGCCTCTACGGAGATCTATCTCGTTCACCTGATCCGCGTCCTCACCGTTTACGGACGCTACCTCAAAGTCCTCAGCCGCTGCGGCGACTGGGGAGAACATCAACATCGAGAAAATCAATAACGGAACGATCCTGTGTAGTTTCATAAAACAAACCCTAGAAGGTGATATTTAAAAAATTAATCACGAGCAAACCGAATCTTCTCAAATAAGCCGTACCTGAAGGAATGGCGCCCGGAGCAGGGCTCGAACCTGCGGCCTCATGGTTAACAGCCATGCGCTCTACCTGCTGAGCTATCCGGGCCAGTAACTGTAAGTTGCTTGTTAAGAACTTAAATATTTTTCTTCTACTCGAATCCAGGTGCGCCGAGTTCTTTCAGCTTGGCCGGGAGATACTCCTCGACCACGTATTCGAAACCGTAGGTCATCAGGGCCTGCTGCTCTGACTTCTTGCCCAGACTTTCCCACTTCTCCAGCTCCTTGACCAGGCGTTTGTCCTTTTCGTAGCGCGGGTCTTCCTTCAGCTCACGCAGTCGCTTGTAGTCCACGTCCCTCAGTTTATCCGACCTTAGCTTGTATTCCTGGATATCGTTGGCCGTTACACCCAGCCATTCGGCATCGGGCGTGGCCAGCATCTCGTTGATGTGGGCCGACTTGGCCGATCCGGCGATGATAACCATGGCGATATGTAGTCCCCATGGATCTGAGTCAGTAAAGACGTAGGCCGGTAGATCCTTTTCTTCGTTCAGCCTTTTGATTATTCTTCTTGTCGCGCGTGTGGCCTGGCCTCCAAGGTTGACGAGGATGGCGTTGAACTTCTCGTGCGCGTTCTCCTCCATCAACCGGTTATACATACCATCGGTCTCGATGGCCAGTATCTTGTCCGCATTACATTCGACGATCTCCGCCTCGCATGTTCTCGGTCCGATAGACTGTCCGTCCGCCGAGTCGAGACAGTTGACTTCCATTACTTCGCCGCGGGGGTTCTTGAAACGGATCGTGATGTCTCCATATATGGAACCGGCGGGTTTGGGATTGACCTTCAGGTCTTCCCTTGGTCTTCCAACCATGGCTTCGATGTCTTCGATCAGATCATCGCTCCGGTCCTGGGTCTTGAACTTGAGCTTGTCGCCCCAGCTCTCCGATATGTAGTATAGTTCCCTTTTGGTTACATGTCTTTCTGAATTGAGCAGTTCTTTTTTGCAGAAGCTGGCCACCTTCAGCATCTGGGCCAGTCTCTTTACATGCCGTATGTTTCCGGCGCTCCTTTTTGTTAGCCTATCGCCGAGAAGGTAGCATTTGGTTTCTTCGTCGTATTTAATATTGGATGTGGTCCGAGACGGGATCTGTAGATAGGGCACTTCTCCCTCTCTGACCTTCTGGACTATAGTTTTGCCCATTTCCGTCAGTTGCTTTGACAGTTCTTCATTCTCCATCTTCATCCTCCTCTATTTCTTCGGTCTTGCTCTTTTCTGCTTTTTTGACGAGTTCCTTGTCGATGACCTCCTTCATCACCGGGTCGATGCTCAGCTCCTCGCCTTCCTCAGCCAGTTCGACCGCGTTTTCCAGCACCAATGGCAGGTAGTTGCTGAATATCTTCTCTCTGCGTTTCTCCTTCTTGCCTCTTTCCTTCTTCGAGATGTGTGTCCTCAGGCGCCGGGCACATTCCTGCAGAGCCAGTTTTATCTCCTTGACGATTTTCGGATAGCGGGCTATAGACTCCTTGGACTCCGAGGTGAACGGTACCCATGTCGAACAGAGGTGGACAAATATGACGGCCGGTCCTTTCGGCGTGCCGCTGCTACCTGGCTGTTCGAGTCCGTATCTTTTCCAGTCCGTGCCCTCAAGAGCCTTTGTTATCGCACAGGATGAGGCCTGGTAGAGCAGCGGAACTTTGTTTGCGTATCTCATTACGTCCACTGTGGAGTTCTCTTCTTCCATTAGTTCTCCGCCGTAGGCGATCCCGACTTCGACCTGGAACGGGTTGCCACGGTAGACTTCAGGGTCACGAGTGGTCGAGGTCACGAACTCGGCGTCTATCTCCTTCTCCAGACCCCGCTTGACCAGGTCTTCTCCTATCGGAGATAGACAGTTGGTCGGGGGTCGCTGAATCTTCACCTTCTGCATCGCTTCCAGTAAGTTCTCTTGGTCTTTGTGCTTTAGGTTCTTCGGCTTTGCGTCTGCTTCAACGTCGGCCAGCCGGCAGATCTCCTCGGCCGATGTCCGGCCGATCTTTGTAAACTCGTTCCGAAGGAAGGAGCTGACTCTATTGGAGTCCGTGTTTTTCAACATCCGGACCAAGACACCCAGTTCCACACCATAGGGATGCGGTTTTATTTCCTTCGGCTGCGGTGGTAAGTGGTTGGCTCCCCTTTCGAAGTGGTACTCTTCTCCTTCCGGATTTTTGTAGTGTATTTCACAGTATGGGTTAGCGATAGCAGTCTGTCTCAGATATTCGTCCACGGAGTGGTAACGCTGCAGGTATTTTCCCTCGACGACCAGGTCGATTTCTGTTCCGGGCTCAAAGTCGTCGTCCAGAACCTCTTCAGAGATGATCTCTGGCTCGTTCTTCATCGTGTCGATTTTTAGCTTGAACTGCTTGGCCGGCGAGTCCTCGTCCGTTTTCGAAGTGATGATCGCCGGCTTGCCGGTCGTCAGCTGTGCGTAAAGGACCGATGCGGAGATACCGATGCCCTGCTGTCCCCGGGACTGCTGTAGCTTGTGAAACTTGGAGCCGTAGAGAAGTTTACCGAAGATGGACGGCATCTGTTCCTTGACGATTCCTGGTCCGTTGTCCTTTAATTTTATCTTGTATTTGTTTTTCTCTAGATCTTCTATTTCGATATCCAGCTTGGGAAGTTTTCCGGCTTCCTCGCACGCGTCCAGCGAGTTGTCTACTGCCTCCTTGACTACTGTGATCAGAGCCTTGGCCGGGTTGTCGAAACCTAACAAATGTCGATTCTTCTCAAAGAATTCGGCTACAGAAATTTCCCGCTGGTCAAGGGCCATTTCCTCTGCTGTTTTTCCTGGCATTATGTCACCTCGGTTGGTTTTGTTCTAGGTATCTATAAACGTTTGCATGTGGAGATCCGTTGATGAACATCTCGATCGCCTTGGAGGCAACCGCCATCTCCTGGGGATTGCCGATGATCGAGACCTTGTCCTCATAGACAGAAACGGAAGCTCCTGTGTATTTTTTGATCAGTTTCAGGGTTTTTCCGCCGTGACCGATGATCCGTCCCTTCGTCCTGTCCAGTTCTGTTCGGTCATGGAGGTGGTCCTTCAATTTTACTATCTTTAGTTGATTTTCTTCCTTTAAAAGTTTAAAGGCTTCCCGTCCAGAAAAACCGTTACCGATGGCCTGGATGATGTCCTTGCATTTCCAGACCGGCCACGATTCGCCTTCTATATCGGCCTTTTCCGCCCCTATTTTTATCTCCACTTCCAATCTCTCTTCTAACTCTTCCTTCTTGTTCTTGACATGAGAAATTCTCTTTTTCGGAATTCGAATAACGGTTTCCATACAACCAGCAACAGTTTTTCTAAACCGAGATCCTCTTTAGAAGACCTTTCTTCTTGAGGAGCGGGATCTTGTTCTTGTTGTAGCGCCAGACCATGTCTCCCTTTTCATCGCCTTCGATGTCCCAGGGTTCGATCAGAACAATGTCGTCTCGCCGGACCCAGACCCTCTTCTTCAGTCGGCCCGGAATGCGGCAGATTCTTTCGTTTCCATCTTCACATTCAACTCTAAGACGATCAGCACCGAGCATCTCGATTACTTTGCCGATAACCTGGTCGTCTCTTGGCTTCCTTACCCTGGTTCTGGTCTCTTCATCTGACATAGAACAATCTTAACTTTAAAGTTTTAAAAACCTATTCCTGAGGTAAAATACGCACCAGGTAGGTGCTTCTGTAGATTCTTTTCCCGTCTTTTTCGCCGTAAAGTGTTCGTGAGCTCTTCTTCTCGGTTTCGAAGCGCTTTGTCAACTGTTTCACCATCTTCCGGGCCAGTGACTTGGAGCTGAGGTAGAGATCGTAGCCGTTCCTGACCTTCCGAACATCGGAGACGAAGTCCTCCCGGTTTCCGGCGCTGTCGAAGATCTCCTCGCAGACCCGCAGGGCCCTTTCCAGCTTTTTTTCTGGTCCGCGCAGCTGTAAGGTGGTGTTAAAGTACCCCGAGCTTATCTTTGAACAGATGTTACAGATGCCGTAGTTTATCCGGAACTCCACACCCTTGGCCTCTTCCATTCCAATTTTCTTTCCCTTTGCCTTTATTCTTGCTTTGTAACCTTGGTTTTCTTCTCTCAGTTCGATCTCCTCTATACTGAGCTCGCGGTCGCTGTCCAGAGACTGTCTGGCCAGCTTCTTCAGAAACTCCTCCAGATCTCCATCCTTCCATTCGCCCTTCTCCTTATATCGTCCGCAGCGCTTACAGACGTTTACCTCGATTATTTCAGGCACTACAAACAACTCCTCCTTTTCCTGGAAGCAGTCCTCACAGAGTCCTTCCACGAGGTCTTCCGTCTCTTTGCCACAACGGGGACAGAACTTGTTTTTCATCCTATCACATCAGTATATGTACCAGAGATTGATAACTACTTCGTACGGTTCGTATATTTCGCCATGACGGGCTGTGAAATGGCTGGCTTGAACTGACTTTCTGCCTGGAGAGCGCTGGAACTGCCACTGCTCGCCTTTGGTTGCCCAGATTGCTGCAGCCTGAAGGAGTCCCTCGATGTCGTCGCCCGGGGCCGGTGCTATCCACGCGGCACGATTGGCTTCGTTTACAACCATCCCGGCTTCATCTTCGTTTTCCAAGACCGTACCGTTTTCATGGAGAGAAGTAATTCCCTGATTCGAGAAGTCATTGAACTCGTATCCGTTTTTGTGTCTGATCCAGACAAGGACCTTGTTTTCGTAGTATCCAGATTCCGGTGATCTAACCTTTTCCAGGGTAAAGTTATACCCACCGGTGGTGAAATTATCACCTTCTTCCAATCCATTGTGAGAACCAATATCCACGGTGCATGGCTCTAAGGATACATTGACAGAATAGGAATTTCCTCTCATCGTCCAGGTTCCTCTCCATTGATCTCCCTCGTCCGATGCTATCACGGTAGACCCCGTTCCGTAGAATATCTTGCCTGGCTCGTAGTTCTGTTTTCTGGGTTCATTCCTTTCTGTGAAGACCATGTCGGAGCTGCCTTCGGACGTGCTGTCCAACCCAAAAATTTCTTGTTGAAGGTTGCTGTTTACATTTTCTACTTCGGCATATTCGATAACACCACCGCCCTCCGAGATATGTTTCTCCAGTTTAGTCTGGTTTACATTGTCCATCTGGTCGGATCCATTGATAAGTACAAGATCAAATTCCTGTCGGGCGAGAGTGTCCTCGCCTTTGAAATCGTCCCAGTCGAATTCGAATATCTGGAACTCGATGGGCCTTCCGTTCAGCCAGACAGGGGTGAATGTATCCAGTAGAGATTCCTTGAACTTATCGGGGTCGCACGATGTGCAGTTGAAACCGATTCTTATCGACTCTCTGTAGCTATTTCTCTCCTTTATATTGTACTGGATGCTGTCGGTTCTTTCACCCAAGATGCCGTTGAACAGCTCGCCGATTTCGGTCTGATTATAGGTACTGATGTTCTGGATCTGATCGCTTTTCTCTAGTGAGACAAGGATGTCGTTCCCCGTTTTTCTCAGACGGACCTCTTCCCAGTCACTTCCGGAGCCCGGGGTCTGGATTATGTAAGGTAGCATTGAGATTGCGAGAACTGAGACAAGCACAGCTTCTATTACGTGAATGAAACCCTTTTCACTTACCATAAAGTAAACACCATTCGTCCTACTTCCTCGCCCTTGGTCACATAACGGACGACCTCTTCCGTGAGCGCTTCTTCCGGTATCCTTTCCTTTCCGCAGGCGAAAGATGCATCGTTTACATC
>JBKHHH010000011.1:0-19360 GCA_046539285.1 Candidatus Aenigmatarchaeota archaeon
GGCCGAAAAGGGAAAACTTGGAACAAGCTCCAGTCTCCCTTCGTCGCAACTTAGATCACCAGTGTTCCGGAACTTGACCCAGATGTCGGCGTATTCGCCGGTCTGCAATGGCACTGGTTCCGTCTTTATCAATGAGGCGTTTATTTCGCGCGAGGCGGAACTGAACGCCATAGCACCGGATGATAAAATTGCTAGAGATAGGGTTAAAACAGATAGGATTAAAACAGATTTTTTCAGATTTTCATTGATCTTCATTTACAACACCGTCCTTGATTTTTACGACCCTTCCCGCGTATCCCGCAGCTCGAGGGTCGTGGGTGACCATGATGATGGTCTTACCTTCTTTTTCGTTTAGATTTTTAAGTAGTTTGAGAACCTTTTTACCGGTCTTGGAATCCAGATTACCGGTCGGTTCGTCGGCCAGGATCACGTCGGGATCGTTGGCCAGAGCCCGGGCTATCGCGACTCTCTGTTGCTGTCCGCCGGATAGCTCCGATGGTTTGTGATGCAGTCTTTTCCCAAGACCGACTTTCTTTAGCAGGTCCCTGCCTCTCGTGTATCGCTTCTCTTTAGGAACCTCTTGAAACATCATCGGCAGCATCACGTTTTCGAGAGCGGTCAAATTATGGATTAAGTTAAAGGTCTGGAAGACGAATCCGATCTTCTTGCCTCTGATCTGAGCAAGATCCGATTCATGGAGCGTCTCTATATCCCATTCTTCGAGATGGATCTTGCCGGAAGTCGGGACGTCCAGACAACCGATCATATTCATAAGTGTAGATTTACCGGACCCGGAAGGACCTTCTATCGAGAGGAATTCGCCTCTCTCCACCCTGAGACTGGAACCTCGCAGAGCTCGGACCTTGGTCTCTCCCATCTGATATACCTTGTGCACATCCTTCAACTCGATTATAATATCGTCTTCACTCATTTTCCATCTCCACATGTTTCTTTCTTACTTCTTCGATGAACTTTTCGAATATATCGTTCATCGCCTCGATTTCACGGTAATATCTTTTGATTATTTCCTTCTCTCTCTTTGATTTTTCATCCTCAAGATCCTCGTACTCCTCGAGTATAGTAGGAATCTTGTTTTCCACCATCTCGACGATGCTGCGGTGCTTCTCGGACATGACCTCGAGGAAGTTCTTCATCCAGCTCTTTTCTATGTGAAAATATATCTTCTTGGAACCGGGCTTTTTGGTCCTCTTGATGAACTCGCAGTCCGTGAGATTCTTCATCGAACTCGAGACGGCCGAAAGGCTGTAGCCTGTTTTCTCGGCGAGTTCCTGCAAGGAAAGCTCCCCCGGCTCGACAAACAGTTCGCCCACTAAGCAGGCAGAGAGGTTGTCCAGTCCTCTCATCTTCTGTATCTCCGCTACAAGGTCGACGAACTCTTCTCTCGGATCGCTCATTTTCTCACATCATTTTTAACTTTCACAATATTATGAAAATAGCAAATATATAAAGGTTTCCTGGAAATTAATCAAAGAGATTTCCCTGAACTCAATTTTTATTTATCTTCGAGTTTGTCTACGTCGTATTTCTCCCTGTATTTATCAAGCTTCTCTTCTGCAATTTTATTTATTTCTTCCTCCCATTTAATTCCTCCGAAACAGAGCTTTTTTAACTCAGGCTCCTCTGTTAACTCTTCCAGCTTCTCACGGGTTTCGTCTATCTCTTCCTGGATCTCTTCTTCAACTTTATAGGTTATTCTTCTGTCTTTAGTGGCCTGTATCTCATCCTTAACCTCTTTGATAGCAATTAAATCGGATTTGATTTCAAAATAGTCTCTAAGGTCATCGTCCAGTTTTCCGGGACCTAACCTTCTATAGGCCCCTTTTATGCTCTCGAGGATGTCCTTACGTGGCTTTTCGCCTGTGTGCCATCTCGAACAGTTAACCTCTCCTATCCTGGCCTGGGCAAGGGTATCCACGACCTCGCCTTCTTCGGCTAGCTTCCAGGGATTCCTCTTCCGTCTTATTTCCTTGTCGTTTTCGTATTCAGTCATTCTTCACCCCTTCGAATCCAGACAACATACAATTTCGGTTCATTAAAACAACCTGAGTTTAAAATACTTAAATCATAAAACCAAAGCCTAGATACTATGGACAGCGGGATATCCGGCTTCTACAAACTACCACCTAAGAAGAGAAGGGAAGTTCTCAAGAAGAGAATCGGACTGAGCGAGGAAGAGATGGAAAGACTGGAAGAGTTCGGAGCTCTGAAGGAGGAAACGGCCAACGACCTGATCGAAAACGTATTTACTAACTATCCTCTACCTCTCGGAATTGCGACAAACCTCCAGGTCAACGGCAAGGACTACCTGGTCCCGATGGCCGTGGAGGAGTCATCTGTGGTCGCGGCCTGTTCCTACGCCGCAAAGTTGGCCCGCGGAAATGTCGAGGCGGAAGCTGACGAACCGATTATGATCGGGCAGATAGAGTTAAACGGAGTCAAGAACTTCGAAGAGATCGAGGAAAAGATCATGGAAAATAAGGATAAGATTATCTCCCGGGCAAATTCACGGGACAGTACAATAATCAAACTGGGTGGAGGAGCCAAGGATCTGGAAGTGAGAAACATTCCCAAAAAGGATTCCTGTGTTGTCCATCTTCTGGTCAACGTCAAGGACGCGATGGGTGCGAACATCGTCAACAGCATGTGCGAAGACGTCGCACCACTGATTGAAAAAATAACCAATTCTGAAGTTAACTTGAGAATACTATCCAACCTCGCCGATCGGAGGAAGACGAGAGCCGAGGTAACGATACCCTTTGACAAACTGGAGAAAGACAAGTTAAGTGGTGAGGACGTGGCAGCCGGGATCGTCGACGCCTACGAGTTTGCAGCCGCTGACCCCTATAGAGCTGCAACGCACAACAAAGGTGTGATGAACGGCATGGACGCGGTCTGCATCGCTACCGGTAACGACTTCCGGGCCCTGGAGACCGGGGTTCATTCACACGCCGCCAAAAGTGGAAGTTACGAGCCGGTCACAGAATGGTGGATCGAAGACGGAAACCTCAAAGGAAGAATAGAGGTTCCGATCGCCGTGGGAACCGTCGGTGGGATAACCTCGATCCATCCTCTGGCCAAAATAAATCTAAAGATACTGGATGTCGAATCAGCCCAGGAACTGGCCAAGGTCATGGCTTCTGTAGGCCTTTTGCAGAACTTCGCCGCCCTTCGCGCCCTGGCCACGGAAGGAATCCAGAAGGGTCATATGAAGCTGCACGCCAAAAACATCGCCAAACAGGCTGGAGCTAAAGGGGACGAGATCGAGAGGATAGCCGAAACAATGATAGAGGAAGGGAACATCTCACAGAGCCGGGCCGAGAAAATCATCAACAAGAAAGAATAAAAATATAAATAAACACACCATAGTCTGTAAACGTGCCGCCGTAGCTCAGTTCGGCCGGAAACCGGTGTCGAATGACACCTATCGGCAAGCGGCTGACTTGTAGGCTGATTTATCGACGCGCTCTGCGCGGATGAGAGCCCAGAAATCAGCAGGCCGAGGGTTCAAATCCCTCCGGCGGCTCCAATTTTCTTAAAATCTCGTCTGGCGATTCAAGGCTTAAATATCTTAACAACTTCAGGAATTACAGATGATAAGATGCCAAAGAGGATAATCACTACCGAGGATATTTGCCCTTCGCCCACACATGATGTCTACTTTGAACAGACCGGGAACAGAATAATGGTAATGGAAACGATCGAAGGAACTCCTGGTTACCAAGCAATAATCGACTTCGACAGAGAGAAAGAAGTTATGGACATCTATGTTAATGGTGTCGGTGTTGAGTCGGCTGAGAGATTTCCCGAACTTTTCGATCACAAGGAGAAGAACGTCTACGCACCATGGCTTTAGGGACAGTTGAAGTTGCTCTATCCAGATCAGAAGATTCTACATTAACTTTTTACCTTTTCGGGAGAAAAAGTAATTGGATATTATGGAAGACGAAAAAATCGAAATCAAGGTTTGCTACGAGATAGGTGAAGACTGTCGAAAGGAGCTTCTAGACTATATGAAAGGACATGATGTTGTGTCCTTTTCCGACATCAGAGAATATATGGAGGATTCGACAGGGAGCTTTGACCCGAATCATCTTCGGTTCTTTATCGACAAGGATATAGTCAAGGAAGTTAGGAAGGGCGACTTCGGACCATGTGGCCAGAAAAAGATAGAGGGCTACACCCTGAACCCCGATCTAGAACTGTAGTTTGACATGCTCACTAAACAAACATAGCTGTTGCTAGAAAGTGAAAAATTGAGAAATAGTAATCGTAACGAATTTTATTGACGAATGATCTATTCGGCCTTTTTGACGTTTACTGCCTTGGGTCCTTTGTCTCCTTCTTCTGTTTCGAATTCGACTTCGTCGCCTTCATTCAGTGATCCGGATTCGACGTCACTTCTGTGGACGAAAAAATCTTCGCCACCTTCTTCCGGTTCAATGAATCCAAAGTTCTTAACCTCGTTAAAGAACTTGACTGTACCTTTCATTAAAACTCACCTCCTAATTGTGATGTGCTTGATTTATAATGAAGCTTTAAATTACTTGTGGTTGTTGAGAACAGGCTTGTAAAATTTATAGTCCCTCTGATTTGATCTTCTCTATCCTGTTCCACATCTCATCATCGTCGTAGATGGATGCTGACTCACTTTCTCCTTCCTCGTGGAACTCTTCCTCAAAATTTTCCGCCAGATCCTTTATCCTCTCTTCTTTCAGCGTCCAGTAATGGATTCGCCATTCCTTGCCGTTGTAGAGGCGCACCTCCTCACGCTCTGTCTTCAGGAGTCTCATGTCTTCCAAGGTATAGAATACGTCCCGATCCTGCTGGTTAAGCGTATTGTCGATGATCCTTTCCTCGAAACCGAAAAAGTTCAAGGCGTGTTCGGCCAGATAGTCGGCCTCATCTTCGTTCAAGTTGAATCTGGAGCTCTGGTCCTGGTTCATATACCTGATCGCGTCACCGAGTTCTTCTATTTTCAGGGCCATATTATCAGAAGTCGAATTTATTTCTCAGTTTTAAAAGCTTTCCTTTTTGCAAGATATTTTAAATTGACAGGACAATGTATAGGTATGTCCTACGGAGAAGGAGTTAGGAAAAGGCTAGAAGAGGCTGGAGCCGAAGAAGGCGACCGGATCAAGGTCAGCAAGGAAAACAAAGAATATACAGGCAGACTCATGCCCAGGAGCAAAGGAGACGAAGACGTTCTCGTTCTCAAACTGGACAGTGGTTACAACATCGGCATCGAAAACAGCAAAGACCTGGAGATAGAAAAACTGAAAGAAAGGTCCAAGGAGAAGGAGAGAAGCTTCTCCGAGGTCAAGGAATCCTTCGATATCGAAGAAGGAGACAAACCTGAAGTATCGATACTAATGGCCGGTGGAACCATCGCCTCGCGCGTTGACTACCGGACCGGAGCTGTAAAGCCGTCCTTCTCCAAGGAAGAGCTGATCTCCTTCACACCGGAGATCGCCAATATAGCCGATATAGAAGGCAGGGAAGTTCTCCAGACGTTATCGGAAAACATAAAACCGGGAGACTGGATAGAAATAGCAAATGCGGTCAAAGAAGAGATAGAAAAAGGCAAGGAAGGTATAGTCATCGCGCACGGAACCGATACGATGGGCTATACTGCAGCGGCGCTGTCCTTCATACTGGAAGACCTACCCATACCGGTCGTTCTCGTCGGATCACAACGAAGCAGTGACAGGCCGAGCAGCGACGCACACCAGAACCTAACCTGCGCCGTCAAGGCCGCAACGTCGGACATAGCCGAGGTAATGGTCTGCATGCACGGCTCCAGTTCCGACGACTACTGTTGTCTGCACCCGGGAACCAAGGTCCGAAAGATACATACGTCACGGAGAGACGCCTTTCGGACGATAAACGACAGACAGATCGCCAGGATCGGCTGGGAAGAACTGGATATTGAAATACTGAAGAAAGGCTACCGGAGGAAAGACAAGGGCCGGGAGTTGAAACTAAAGGACAGTTTCAACAAGAACGTGGCTCTAGTCAAGAGCTATCCAGGTCTGAACGCCAAAATGCTGGAAAAACAACTAGAAGGCACAAAAGGCGTTGTCATCGAGGGAACCGGATTAGGACATATGCCACTCGACAAAGAAACAAAGGAAGCCGTTCAGGACTATATCGAAGACGGGAATATAGTTTATATGACATCACAGTGCCTGAATGGACGGGTCAACATGAACGTCTACGAAACCGGTGTCGACCTACAAGAAATGGGAGTAAAGGGAAACTTGAACGACATGCTACCGGAGACGGCCTACGTCAAGCTGGGCTGGCTGCTCGGAAACTACGATAAGAAAGAGGCAAGGGAACTTATGAACAAGAACCTCCGCGGCGAGATCTCGGAAAGGAGTGAACACGACGAATTCTAGGTGTCTTTATGGACTATGAAAAACTCGGCTTCAAATGTGGTATAGAAATACACCAGCGCCTGGACACGAAGAAACTGTTCTGCGACTGCAGCTCTTCGATGGAAGAAAAGATAGGGAATAAGGTAATGCGCAAACTGCGAGCCGTGGCCGGCGAAACAGGAAACGTCGATCCGGCCGTGTTGTATGAATTTTTACGGGATAAGAAGTTCCTGTACTCCTGCTACAGTGACGAGAGCTGCGAGGTGGAGCTGGATGAGGAGCCGCCGCACGAACTGAGGAAGGAAGCACTGGAGATCTCCCTCCAGGTGGCAAAGATGCTGGACTGTGAAGTACCGGACGAAATCCACCCGATGAGGAAGACGGTGATAGACGGCTCGAACACGACCGGTTTTCAGCGGACGATGCTGGTCGGAATGGACGGAACTCTGAAAACGAAAGAAGAGGTCGGAATCGAGAACGTATGCTTGGAGGAGGAAAGCGCACAGATTCTAGAGAGAAGTGGAAACACCGTGGAATACGGCCTGAACCGACTTGGTATTCCCTTGGTCGAGATCGGTACCGCCCCGGACATCCGAAGTCCTGAACACGCGCGGAAGACGGCCGAAAAGATCGGAAAACTGCTGCGGGCGACGCGTAAGGTCCAGCGCGGCATCGGCACCATCCGTCAGGACATAAACGTATCCATCGCAGAAGGCGCGCGGGTCGAGGTCAAGGGCTTCCAGGAACTGGAAATGATCGAAGAAGTGGTGAAAAAGGAAGTAGAGCGGCAGAAAAATCTAATCGAAATCAAAGAAGAGTTGGACAAGAGAGATAGTTCCGTTCCCGACGAAGTCTACGACGTGAAAGACTGCCTGGAAAATAGTTCCGGCTTTGGAAAGAAACTATACAAAAAGAAAGGGGTGAAGGCCTTTGTCCTCGAAGGATTCGACGGTCTTCTAGCAAGAGAGATCTGCGGCGATAAGACCTTTGGGAAAGAGCTGGCTGAATACGCGATGTCCCACGGTCTGGGCGGCATGATCCATACTGATGAAGATCTGAGTAACTACGGACTGGAGGAAGAATTTAAGGAGATAATTGAAAGAACGGGTTCTGATGAAGAAGATTTGGTCGTGCTTATGGCCGGTGATGATGAGCTGGAAAACGCGATAAAGGCTGTCAAAGAAAGAGCCAAAGAAGCGAAAGAAGGGGTTCCCGAAGAGACCAGGGACGCCAACCAGGACGGGACAACCAGTTACATGAGACCGTTGCCCGGCGAGGCCAGGATGTATCCAGAGACCGACGTGCCATCGATAAGGATTACCGAGAAAAGAATGGATGAGATAGATGTTCCGAAGTCGCTGGGGGACCAGCTGCAGGAACTTATAGAAAAATACGGACTCTCCGAACATCTGGCCCGAGAGGTGATGAACAGTCCTTACTTCGATCTCTTTGATCGACTGACAGAAGAACTGAATCTCGAGGCAAGCCTGATCGCCGATTCACTGACCACGACTTTGAAAGATCTTAAGAAACGGGAAGGAGTTGATCTGACCGAGGTCAGTGAGAATTTGATGGAAGACATACTGAAGACTCTAGACGAAGGAAAGATACCGAAGGATGCGGTGCCAAAGGCGATAAAGAAAATTGTCAAGGGCGAGGGAGGATTAGACGAAGTTATCGATGAGCTGAAGGCGATGAGCGACGAAGAGCTGGAGAGTATCGTCGAGGATGTTCTGGAAGACAAAGAAGGACTGCTGGAAGATGAGCGTGCCTTCAAGAAGCTG
Source organism: Candidatus Aenigmatarchaeota archaeon (assembly GCA_046539285.1). Lineage (GTDB taxonomy): Archaea > Aenigmatarchaeota > Aenigmatarchaeia > PWEA01 > PWEA01 > JBKHHH01. Next base: position 8,183 of record JBKHHH010000011.1, read on the forward strand.
ATGGGTCCGGTGATGGGAAAGGTTCGTGGTAGAGCCGATGGCGACCGTGTTTCAGAGATGTTGAAGAAGAAGATAGAGGAAAAGAGGGGATAGAATGATCCTGGAATTTTTGATTCCGGTGATAATTGGAGCCGGAGCTTTATATCTTGGCAGTAAAGTCTTTAATATCAGGATTCCAAGTTTCAAGATACTGATCATCGCCGTTCTTGCGGAAATACTTATGACCTATGTACTGGGCTACGTACTTCCTGTCTTCTCTTTTCTGCCGATGGCCAGTGTCATCCTTAAGATTCTCATCTGGGTCGGGCTGGTCAATTTCGTTGTCCCGGAAACGTCGATCATGGAAGCAGTAGAACTCGGTGTTCTGGGATTTGCCGTTACCTATTTCTCCAGCATCTCAGGGGTAACTACAATGATAATAGGTCTTTTCTCCTAACTAATTGGAGGCCACAGAAAAAAGATAATCATCGTCTGAATCATATTTACCGGAAAGAACACCGAGTATTGTCCCGGAACAGGGTGAGTTAATCGACTTATCATCAAGAACCCCCACAGTATCTCCCTCTCTGACCCTCTCTCCGGGTTCTAATTTGGGCTTGAAGACCCCTTTTCCTTCTTTCCGTATCTTCTGATAGTTACCATGAAAATTGGTCTCCTTTATCCTGTCGTTGCTCAACAGGTCGATGATTTTGTCTTTTACTCTCTCAATGAGTTCCGTATCTATTTTACTTGCTCCTCCCATCTCTATTATTGCAGAAGGGACTCCTCTTTCCGAAAGTTCTAGAAAGAGTTGCCCTCTGGTTCCCGAGGTCTGTACGGCATGATCAAGCCCTATTTTCTTGGCAAGTATTCTATTCTCCTTCTTCTCCAGATCGGTCAGAACATAGGGAATGCAGTTCCGGTTTCTGCCGTAGGTATGGAGATCTATCACACGATCGAAGTTCTTTGCCTTGTTAAATATCCTCCAGGCAATTCTTTCAGACCTGCTCCCCTCTGCTTGTCCAGGAAATACTCTGTTCAGGTCTTTTTCGTCTTCAGGATCTGTTCTTCTGTTTAAGGAAACTGCCCGCACATTAACCTCGGGAATTACTTCTACGTTTTCTATTCCCTTTCCTTCGATCCAGCCCTTTATCTCCCGGGCGGTCAGTACAGAAGCAGTTTCGTTTCCGTGGATGCCAGCAACAATCAGGGTTTTCATGTATTAGATTACTTCCAGAGCTTTTTGAATATCGTCCATATCGATGACAATTCCCGTATTCGCTTCGTCGTCTCCAGCACAAGGATTGTCGTAGTTCAAATTAGACCTTTTCTTATCCAAATCCGCCTTCCAGCTCCACTGTGTTCTCTTGTATGTATTTTCCGTATACTCGTTTGCCCAGGGAATCTGTTCGATCACGGGGTGCGTGCAAATCGAGTAAAAGGAAGCATACTGTTCCTTTTGTGGTATCGCCATGTCGAGCAGCTCGCCTTTGTAAACGTTGTCCAGAATGCCCCCCAATAACTCTTCGTTTTCATATAGGTCAGGATAGACAGTGTGAGAATTGAAGACTTCTTCTCCGGATTCTTGGAAGGAAGCGAGTTGGCGGTTAATGGACCTTATGAAGTTCTGTACCTCATAGACATCCTTACAGTCATCGAGATTCCATCCTTCTCTCTTGAAGAAACCAATCTGATCCTCGAGTTCGGTTTCCCGGGCAAAGTTTGTCCTAAAGTCTTCGTTTTCTCCTTCAGTAATATCTATTGATGGCTCCTTGGTATTTTTTATTACATCGGCGGGTATATATTCGGCAATTAACTGTTTGTTGTCATTAGCAATCATGAAGTTTGCCGCGCCTGCTTTGTAGTCTTTGACTCTTTCTGAGAAATATTCGATGCCCTCCTCAGGAGTTTCGCATTTACCTAGTATTTCATTTATCAGGACTGAGTAGGATGGTCTATTTTCCAGCCTTCCATCATGTCTTATCGATGAAGACTGAACGAAAAGTCCTTCTTCATTCATCCCACCCCAGGTTCGGCTGAGATTGTAAAAGGAAGCGTTCGCTACCGTCATTAAATCCCCTCCCATTGGATCCATATCTGTAGGAAGAAGATAGATGGCTTTTGTGGGCGATGGTGCAGGCATACCGATCCTTTTGTCTGGATAGAGACCGCCCCATATATTATCGCTTAATTTGTTCTCTAAGTCGGTGGGTATCGTCTCATTTGGTTTTAGATCATGAAGTTTGATGTCCAGGTCGTCTTTCAAATCCCAGATCACATCTTCTTCATGTGCCTTGTAAATAGCATCAGATATTTTTGTCTCTTGCCAGGGATCAATACCGAGGTATATCAGTTTCGGTTCTTCTAGCTGACTTGTTTTTACCTCGAGGACATCAAGGCTATTTTTTCCAGGCTCTCTGTTTTTTCCGGCGTACGTCTTCCCGTCTTCTTTGAAATATCCTATTGTGCATTCTTCATCCATCTAATCACCCAGAAAACTGAAGCTGTTTTCTATCTCAGCAACTTTTTTCAGGCGCTCGTTTACGCTCTCGGAAACTATCCGAACCAGTTCGTTGGCCTGACTTCTTCTCGTATGACCTTCCGACTTCTGTGAGGCATAAGACTTACTTGTAATGGAACGTATGGGATAAGGAACATTTGCGACATATGATCCACTAAAATCCCAGGTATGATCTCTTGATATATCGGGCGGTAGCTTGGTTATCTGTGACCAGCCTTTCTTCTTATACACATACATATCCCATTCTACATCCTTAGGGTACTGCCATTTTTCGATTTCGTACGCGTCGTCCGTTCCAGTAATTACCTCGGCCTCCAGAGAAGCGAGGGGTGGAATGCCTTCGGGTCTGGTTTTCTCAAGCATTGTGTTGTTGATTACAGTCGAGTGGTTTTTTCTCGGATTGACCTCGACAAAGTAAACGTCGTCCTCCGTCGTCAGGAGATCGATACCTGCGATCCCACGGAAGCCGGAATCTTGGATGTAACTGCCGACGGTTTTGCACTGCTCCTTGATTTTTTCTTCTTCCTCTTCTGCAAAGAGATCTGGAGACATGGTGTTACCCCGGTATTCCGTTTCATTCTCTATGATCTGATCTGTGATGGAAAGGACATATGAATCGTTGTCATCGATGAACATCAAGACGTTGGGTGCCTTTTCCACGTCCAGAAATTTCTCCACAATCAGATTTCCCGAGAAATATTCTTCTTGATACCTTTTCCTTATATCCTCGGGTTTGTAGGCGTGGACACATCCCGACCCACCGGCTCCACTGTCGGCTGAGACGAAGGCACCGTTTTCCCAGTTCTCCTCAAGCAGCAGATCACAGGCTTCGGAAGGATTCTCCACAACCTGTCCCTCGACAACGTTGACACCCTTTTCTTTGAGATCATCGTAAACCTGTGTTTTATCCTTTAGAACTTCTATCGATTTACCCTCTGGAGCTATGAGTTCAAATTCGCCATCTATCTTTTTCTTTAGTTCATCCTCTTTAAGGCTTGGAGTTCTCATGTAAGGGTAGATCAGGACCTTGCCAAACTCCTCTGCAACCTTGTTTATCTCCTCGAAGACTTTCTCGCTGTATCTTTCTTGTAGAGGATCGTATATCTGATCGAAAGGCGTCTTTTCTTCTTCATCATCCGTCTCTGTAGAGATGTCCGTCCACTTCTTGTTAAGACCTTCTTCCGACATCGGTTTGAAGTAACTTTTCGAGGAGGCACACGCATCGTTATAAAAATCACTGAAAGGTAATATCTCTGACCCCGTGCACCTGTCTATTCTTTCAAGGGAAAGAGTTCTGTAGGGAACGACCGATCCTGCTATCTTAAGACCAGTTCCCACGGTCTCTGTCATATGCTCTGGGTCCGTAGAAATTGAAAAAACCGGCAAATCGCTAAATTCACTCTCATAATCACTAAAATTACCATAAAAGCTTTCTAAATTGATTTTAAATCACCTTGAATCATCAAAACATGTTTTTTAATTTAATATCGCTTTAAAACTATTTTTTGTCATTTCCGGGTATTTAATGGACTTTTTTTATCCCTGAAGAGAACAACCGCAGTCCAATCCACTTCAAGTATCCTCTGGGTCTTTATCTTAGACGGTTAATTATTTAAGTCTTTTGCTTTCCAGAACCGTGTTCTTAGACAACTGTCGAAGACCAGAGAAGACTGGAAAACAGGGGGATTGAGAGAAGGGCTAAATAAAACTACCCTCTAGGAACGCTGTCTGAGCATCGGTCATTTCTACCTTAAAGAAGTCGCCTCTTGCTTCCTTACCGGCACTTACAATGACTGGTCGGTAGGATTCATCCCTTCCTTTATACTGATTTCCTCTGTTTGTTTTTTCGGTAACCAGAATTTCCCTTTCTCGTCCGACGAAGCTCTTCTTGCTCTCGTGCGAAATTCTTCTTACCATTTCGGACAGCTCCTCGCTTCTTTTCTTCTTGACTTCAGTGGTCAGTTGATCCATTTCCTTGGCATCGGTTCCCGGTCTTGCCGTGAAGCGGCTGACATTGAAGTAGTCTGGACGAACATCCTCGAGGAGTTCCTTCGTTTTTTCGTACTCTTCTTTTGTCTCACCCGGAAAGCCGACGATCACGTCGGTCCAGAGGTTGAGGTCAGGAATTTCCTCCCGGAAACGACTTGCAACCTCCTTCCATTCCTCGACGCTATATTTCCTTCTCATCTTCTTCAGAATCCTGTCGGATCCCGACTGCAGGGGAAGATGGAGAAAAGAATAGATCTTGTCCGACTTGTAGACATCGATCAATTCATCCAGAATCGGCCTGATCGTGTCCACGTTCATCATCCCGGCCCGGACTCGGAACCTGCCGGGTAGGTTTATAATCTGTTCCAGCAGTTCCGGTAAATTGGTTCCGATGTCTCTTCCGTAGGCGGCTGTGTCCTGGGCTGTGATCCAGATCTCCTTGCAACCATTGTTCCGGCTCTGTCTTATCTCCTTAAGTATCTGGTTCGGCTCGTAGCTTTTCAGATTTCCTTTGGCAAACTTGACCTGACAGTAGGAACAGTCACCGAGACAGCCCTGCGCCACCTCGCAGATGTCGACGTACTTGTTGTCGCGGACGCGGGGCAGACACAGTTTTGCCTCACGTCTCTCATCCAGAAACTCGACCTGTTTGCCTTCCGAGATCTTGCGGACGGCTTTGGTGATGTCTTCGCAGTTGTGGGGGCCAACCAGAGACGCGTCAGGCGCGAACTCCTTCGTTCTTCCGTACTCGGCCTGCGGCATGCAGCCGGCGACAATAATCTTCTTGTCTGGATACTCGTTCTGCCACTCCTCCAGACGATGAAGAATGCGGTTCTCGGTGGCGCTCTTGACGATACAAGAATTAAGGATCAACACGTCTGCGGCTTCTATTCTCTCGGTCATCTCGCAACCGCTCCGCAGAAGTAGCCCTTTCATCACTTCGCCGTGCGCCCGGTTCGCCGCACAGCCGTAGGTCTCGAGGTAAAATTTCATTACAATCCCAGTTTTTCTTTCAGTTCCTCTTCAGTTATGTCTTTAATCAAAACTGTTTTCTTTCTTGACTTATGTCCGCTCTTGAGGACAACTTCCTTTCCTGTCATCTTGTTAAGTTCTTCAACAAGTTCTCGGTTTGCCTTTCCGTCCCGGGCCGGTTCGGACAGCTTGATCTCTAATCTTCCCGTCCACTCGTTAAATCCCTGGAGGAAGAAGTCATCGGAGTTCGGCCCGGCCTTGACTTCAAGTAGGATACCGTTTCCTGATTTTTTCATCTATAGGTTTAAGTAGTTGAAAAATTATAAAAAAGAATACGGTGAGAACCATGAAAAAGATACAAATTCTAATCGGATTGGTTCTGACACTGACCGTTCTTTCGGTCCCGGCCTTAGCAGAGGACGTGGACAGAGTGATCGTCGCAAGCGAGGAGAACTACCCGGACGCGATAATCTCGGCCGCGGTTTCCCAGAAACTGGGCATCCCGGTTCTGATCACAGAGAAAGATGAAATTCCCGACGAAGTGAGTGAAGCGCTCAAAGAATACAATCCAACAGAAGTGACTGTCATCGGCGGACCGGCGGTTATATCGGAGGAAGTGATAAGTCAACTGGAAAGTGACTACAACGTGACCCGTCTCTGGGGAATGTCCCGTTACGGGACGGCGGAAGAGGTCGCCAACCACTTCTGGCCCGAAGGAGCCGACAGTGCGATTCTGGTCGAGAACCAGCTCGACGAGGAAAGAGGCAACACAATGGGTTCGGCCAGGAATCTGGCTGATGGAAATCCGGTCTTCCCGATTCCAAAGGGCGAGATCCCGGCCGGAGTTCTCAACCAGCTGGAAGAGTTGGAAGTTGAAAAGGTTAAGATAGTCGCCACCGAAATCAATGAAAACATGACTTCGGATCTGGAGAGCATCAACGTCAGCTTGGAAGAACAGATAGTGGAAGGAAACGAAGAAAGGCTTGAGAAAAGAATGAGAAACAGGACGATGCAAGGACTCAGAAGCAACCAGACGTTGGTTGTCGCGGCAGTAGCCAACTTCGGGCACGTGATCTCGGCGCCAAATCTTCCAAATTCTGCTTCGTTCCTTGTTTCCTCGGAAGAGGAAATCCAGGACGCGGTAACAGCAATAAATGAGCGAAACATCACGGAAGTCAGGGTCGTCGGCAAGCCCGACCTAGCCGAGATGATCACAGAAACACTCCGAGAAGAAACGGATGCGGATGTCGATCAGATCTCCGGACCATCGGATAGAGCCCCACAGGCTGCGGCTCAAATGACCAGACAGAACAGAGGCAGGTTCCAGAAAGAATTCGAAGACAAACATACAGGATGGCAGGAAAGAATCAGAGAAAGAGAAGAGGAGATGCAGGAAAAGGCCAACCGCTCGATCAACAAGGCACGTGGTATGTTCACGGACTTTGATGGAACTGAAGCAGATGAAAGGCTGGAGGAGGCAAAGAAGGTCTATCAACAAGGTGATTACATCGAGGCAAGGCGTCTAGCCCAGGAAGCCAGAAGCCAGGCCCGTTCCCAGAAGTGGAATCGGATCCGCGGCAATCAAACGGCGGTCAATCAGGAAGTGGAAGAGGAAACAGAATCACTCGGAAAAAGGATCAGAGAGATGGCACAGCTCAACCGCGAGTTCGGTCAGACGATGCGCCAGAACATGACTGTCGAGGAAAGACTGGAGACAGTGGGACAGTTCCGCGAGAGACACCAGAAAAAGGTCAGAGAGATAGTCGAAGCCGCCGTTCAAAAAGGACGGGGTAAAGGTCGCTCGGTCAACAAGTGGTTCGAAGATGCCGAAGAGAATGAAACTAAAGAAGACAAAGGCGAATTGAACGAAGAATGCGAGGAGGACGTGGAAGAAGCACAGGAATCGGCCGAAGGTAAAGTATGCACCCAGCAGACGCAGATGATGGAATGTCCAGACAGCGACTACGTGCACCAGGCTAGAAACGGCTGTGTGATCTCCTACCTCGAAGAACAAGGCTGGTCGGCGGTCAACCAATCCCCTAGAAATCAACCATAAAGGGTTCGCAAGAACCTCACTCTCCTTTTATTTTCTTTAACAATTTAAATCAGAAACCATCATTTCTGACTATGCTGATCAAAGACGCAAGATTTGTCCTGACACCGGAAGGTCTTCAGGAAAACAAGAGTATAGAAATCTCGGAAAACAGGATAAAATCATTGGACGGTGAAGACAAAAGCGGGAAAATAATCGATGCATCCGGTTATGCCGTCTTACCCGGACTCGTCAACATGCATACGCATGCATCGATGAACCTCTTTCGTGGGGTTTCGGACGACAAAAAACTTCAGGAATGGCTGCAGGAGGACATCTGGCCACTAGAGGAGAAGCTGGACGGGGAGAAGTGCTACTGGGGAGCACTGCACGCCTTCCTCGAGATGATCAAAACTGGAACAACCTGCTTCAACGACATGTACTTCTACATGGACCAGGTAGCCGAAGCGGCAGAGAAGATCGGTATCCGTGGCTTCCTTGGTCACGGGATGATAGACCTCGGCGATCAGGACAAGGCAGACAAAGAGCTCCAGGAAGCAAAACGGATTGTAAACGAACTAAAGGGAAGTTCAGACCTTGTCGAGCCGGCAGTAACGCCTCATTCCTGCGAAACCTGCTCGGAAGAACTTCTTCTCAGAAGCAAGGAATTAGCCGACAAGAACGATGCGCTTCTCCACATCCATCTGGCCGAGACAGGAAAGGAGATAGAAGAAGTGAAGAAAAGAGGATATGGTGGTTCTGTCGAATACCTGAACAAGCTCGGCCTTCTGGACGAGAGATTTATCGGCGCCCATGCCGTTCATCTGAATAAAAAAGAGATAAAAATACTGAAGAACAGCGGTGGTTCCGTGGTCTACAACCCGTGTTCAAATATGAAACTGGCTTCGGGGGTTTCTCCCGTAATCGAGATGATGAAAAGGGGTGTCAACGTCTGTCTGGGGACGGACAGTGTCACTTCAAACAACAACCTTGATCTCTTTGAAGAAATGAAAATCGCTACCCTTTTACAGAAAGTCCGCAGCTCGGACCCGACCGTGATGCCGGCTGAAGAAACGGTAAAAACGGTGGGAGAGAATGCCGGTCGAGCGCTGAATAAGAAAATAGGTCTGATCGAAGAAGGCTATCTGGCCGATCTAATCCTGATCGACCTCGATGACATAAGAATGAAACCAACCCACAATCTCATTTCAAACCTGGTCTACTCCGGCGCAAGCGTTGACACCAGCATCGTCAACGGAGAAGTCGTTATGGAAAATCAGGAAGTAAAGACTATCGACGAGAGAAAGGTTCAGAAGAAAGTAGAGGAAATAGCCCGAGAGTTGACCTCTTAATTATTTATACATCGATAGAAAAAGGCTTATAGGATCACTATGGTGGCATTGAGCACAATACTGAGCCGAGGAACGTTGTTTTACATAGGATGGGCTTTCATTCCTACTCCACCATCGCCTGTCCCGGACTTCGGTTTGCAGTTTCTATTCTCTCTGATAATTGGTCTGATCGCACCCAAAATCCTGGTCAAGCCTGTCAATATTTTTGCCACCTATCTTGGCCGCTTTGTTCGAGGACTGTTTATTCACTTTCCTCTTCTGGGGAGAATAGTGAAATGGGTCGATGAAGCCCTCAAAAACTGGAAAGAGTTTGCCAAAAAAGAAAGATATTCTGATAGGCCTATCGTAAACAAGTTCTACATGGTTTTCGGAAGAAGTGATATCATCGAAAGATTGATCTTCGGTTACTTCTGTTCTATAGTACTGGGAATTTTTCTGATCGTCATCTCCCTCTTAATCTGACTTGTCCACTAGTTTTGCCTTGATTCTGAGAAGCCCGGATTTTGTCTTGGAATCCCAGTTTTCTTCGCTCTCTACCACATCCACTTTCTTCTCAAAGAAAGGTGAATCGAGGACCAGGGTCTCGAACTCGCCTCCTTCGCCGGCCAGATGAATCCTGTATTTTCTTTCCAGTTCCTTCAGTTCACGGACCGTCTTCTTGTCTATAGTTCTTCCTAGCCATTCTCTACCCAGACCCTCGGCCGCGACCTTGGTTATCATCACTTCGAAATCTCTTTGCAAAACTGTATTCATCAGTTTTTCTTCGTCCATGTTCCAGAGCGGCGTCAGAGATTCAAGACCGAACTTGTCGCAGATCGATTTGATTCTATCCCTCTGATATTCCGAAGCTATTGCCCCGGAGACGACTCCACCTACTTCATCCTTTACCTCCCCTATAGTCCCTTCTAAAGTTTCCAGCTCTTCACTCTCCGAACATCTGCGGAAGATAAGGGGTGTATTCATGGCCTCGGCTTGGAGCTTTACCAGCTCGATGTTCTCGGTGTGCAACAACATCGAGTTCTCGACCGAGTCAATCGAAATCAGGTATTTGACTTCGTGCTCATCCTTCACCTGATCGATGGCTAGTAGAGAATCCTTTCCTCCGGAAAGCAGGGCTGCGAGTTTCATGCTATCAACCTAAATTTTTATACTTAAGAAATTAATTTATGCCTATGGACCTGGTTGCCTATCTAGAGCCCTACCTACCTGGGACAATGAAAATTCTCCAGACACTGTTAACGATAGCCGTCGCCTTTCTCGTCAACAAACTGATCTTCCACGGTCTTCTCAACCACTTTGCCAAGAAGGCAGGTATAGAAGAACACTACGTCAAGCCGATCAAACACGTCTTTTCGATACTGGTCTATGTTTCCGCTTTTTTCGTTATACTCTATATCTTCGGAGTTCATGGATCGCTGACAGGGCTGCTCACCGGGGCCGGAATCGCCGGTATCGTAATCGGTATGGCTACGAAGGACGTTCTTTCCGGGGCTATATCCGGGCTAATACTTTTCCTCACCCGACCCTTCAAGATAGGTGACTGGGTCGAGATCGACGGGACGGAAGGCATCGTCGAGGATCTGACCTTACAGTGGACGGAGATAAGTACTTTCGAAGGCGAGGCCGTCTCTCTGCCCAACCAACTGGTGGCTACTAACCAGATAACCAACAGAACGGAAAGTCCGGAGTCACGTATGGACTTAGGGATCGGCGTCGACTACGATACAGACATGGAGAAAGCAATCGAGGTCTGTCAAGAAATTATAGAGGAAGAAGAAAATGCACTGAAGGACAAGCCGCAACAGGTTCTGGTCAAGGAGTTCGGGGACTCGTCAATAAATTTGATTCTAAGGTTCTGGATAGACAGGAAGAACCTTCAGAAAAAAGGCATCAACTTACCCCAGATAAAAAGTGATCTGAGAAACAGGATTATCGAAGAGTTCGGTAAAAATGGGATAGAGATTCCGTTCCCGCACATGGAAATAATTAAGAAAGATTGATCTATCCGACGTACTTGATCTCTTCTTCTCCCTTTGTCCTTCTCTGGGAAAAGTTAACGTCTTCGTAATACTGCATCATATCTTCGGTTATCGAAGGTTTCGCTTCCTCGAGCGCCATTTCAAAGTGCTCGCTACTGACGGTGTTGGCCTTCTTGTCCTCACGCATAGCATTCATCGCCGCCTCGCGGCAGATCGATTCGATGTCGGCACCGGAAAACCCATCTGTCCTTTCGGCCAGGTTATCCAGATCGACGTCGTCGGACAGTGGAATGTCTCTGGTATGGACGTGGAATATTCTCTTTCTTGCCTCTTCATCTGGTGAAGGGATAAAGA
>JBKHHH010000012.1:0-16285 GCA_046539285.1 Candidatus Aenigmatarchaeota archaeon
GAACAGCGCCTCAACTACAACCATTATATCCTCTACTTCAAACCAGGCAGTCCGACCGAAAAGGCCGTGAAGAAGGCGCTAGAAGAACTGAACATTCCCTTCGATGCCTGTCTACAGAAAGGAGAACTGATGGAAGAAGAGTCCTTGGACTCGTTAGAAAACATCCTAAAAGAAACAGGAGTTTAAGCTTCTGACTCTAGAGCTTCTTTAATCCCATCCTTTCTCTTGTACTGAATGGATTTACCGTCTCTTTTCTCCTCGATCAGACCCATCTTCTTAAGTTCGGAGACCTTGCGGCTGATGTACTCGTGTCGGTAGTTCATGATCTTGGCCAGGTTCTTGGTCGTTAACCAGCTGCCGAGAAGGTCGATAATCTTCATATGGATTTCCTTGAGATCGCTCTTGTCCGTATATCCCGTAAGTATCTTGTTCAGCTTGCTGTCTATTCTGTCAAGCTTGCTGTCCAGCTCGTTTATCCTTTCGTAGATCTCGTCCAGTCGGTCGCTCTTGATATCGACGGTCTCGACTATCCTCCGGACTACGCCTAGGTTCTCCAGGTCTTCCACTTTGGATACTCTTTCCTCGGACATGTTAACCCAATTATTCATTCACTGTAATCTTTAAAAGTCTTGAAGGCAGCTTCCAACCAGTCGCCCGCTTTCTTCACGTCATCCATGTCGAGCACCTCGACACAGGAATGGATGTTCCGGGTTGGGATCGATATCGTTCCGCTGGGGATTCCTTCCTTGGTGATGTACATGATCGCTCCTTCGGTCATTCCGCCTTCGGAAACAGAAACCTGGTAGTCTATATCGCTGTCCTCGGCCGTCTTCTTCAACCATTTGCGAACAAGCGGTGTCGTGATCAAGCCACGTCCCTCGCTCTCGATCAGTCCCAGGGCCGGTCCTTCGCCCATCTCCAGGGTCGCCTCCTGTTTCTCTATCCCGGGTAGATCTCCGGCGATGCCGGTATCGACAGAAACCGCCACGTCCGGATCAACGCGGAAGGCGGCTGTCCTCGCACCTTTGAGGCCGACCTCCTCCTGTACCGTAGCCACCGTGTAAAGCGTGTAGTCTCCGTCGAACCTCTTCAGAGCTTCGAGAAGAAGCAGGCAGCCGACTCTATCGTCAAAGGCCTGTCCGGTGACGACATTCTCCTTGCCAAGTTCCGAGAAATTCCGGTCGAAGGAGATCTGGTTTCCGACTTCGATTCCCATCTCTTCCACGTCCTCTTGATCGTCGGCCCCGACGTCTATAAACAGCTTGTCTTTCTTGATAGATTTTTTCCTTTCTTCTTCCTCGAGTAAATGCGTTGGTTTGGAGGAAATTACGCCCTTGATTACACCCTTAGAAGAGTGGACATTTACTCTCTGATTGATGAGGGTTCGATCGTCGATGCCCCCAACACCTGTAAACCTGATGAATCCGTTTTCATCTATATATTTGACGGCAAGTCCTATCTGGTCCATGTGCGCCGTCAGCATCAGGGTCGGCTCACCCTCGCCCTTCTTGGCGATAAGGTTGCCTAGTTCGTCTTCCTTCACATCGGCATGTTTCTCCATCTCTTCCCTGAGCAGTTCCTTCACGTTGCCTTCAAATCCGCTGATTCCGTCCGTTTCGCTCAGTTTCTTTAACATTTCTTTCATATTTCCACCTCAGTAGGTTCTTATTTCGCCCTGTTGAGGCATATTTTCGATTTCAACTTCCTCTCCCTCGACGAAGACCTTTTCTATCTTCGCCTTGAGGTCGAGGATCTCACCGTCGACGATTATGATGTCGGCGTCCTTGCCCTCTTCCAGGGATCCTACCCGGTCGTCGATGCCGCAGATCTCGGCCGGGTTGATGGTTATCGCTTCCAGTGCTTCCTCTTCACTCATACCTTCACGGACAGCGTAGGCGGCCATAAGCGGTAGGTACTGGATCGGGACCACAGGCGAGTCGGTCATGATAGCAACCTTGACACCCTTGTCCGCCAGAACTCCGGCCGTCTTGAAAGTCCTCTCCCGTAGTTCGCGTTTGCTCCGTGAGGAGAGATGCGGTCCGACGATGGCCGGGATCTCTTTTTCGGCCAGATAGTCAGCCACCTTATGTCCTTCCGTGCAGTGCTCTATAACGAGGTCGATGCCGAATTCGTCCATTATACGCGTGGCCGTAACTATGTCATCGGCTCTGTGGGCGTGAACCCGGGCCGGGATTTCGTTCTCAAAAAGGGGTTCCAGGGATTCGTATTTGAAGTTTTCTTCTCCGCCGTTCTCGTCGTCATCCTCCTTCTCTTTCTTTTTCTCGAAATAGTTCTTGGCGTCGAAGAGGGTTTTGCGAATTACACCGGCCGTACCTATCCGGGTCGAAGGAACCTTGCTCTGATCTCCGTAGACACGTTTCGGGTTCTCTCCTGTAGCCATCTTCATACCGACCGGCTCACGAACAATCCGTTGATCTATGATCTCCGATCCGGCCGTCTTGAGGGCCGCGAACTGACCTCCGATCGGATTGGCCGACCCCGGTCCGATGTTGACGGTGGTAATCCCCGCCTTGACAGCGTCCTGGAGACCGAGATCGAAGGGATTGATTCCGTCCATAGCGCGTAAGTGGCAGGTGACCGGGTCGTAGCGCTCGTTCGTATCGTTGCCGGCCCAGCCCTCGGCCTCTTCGTCTATTCCTGTATGACAGTGGGCGTCGATCAGGCCGGGCATCACGGTCTTGCCTTCAGCGTCGACAACTTCAGCTTCGTCGGGCACAAACACGTCCTCGCCGATCTCTTTTATCTTTCCGTTTTCGATGAGAATATTTCCTTTAAAGGTTCCGTTGGTGATGGTATTGATTTCACCGTTGACAATCGCCTTCATATAATCACAGTATAATTGGAATTCACAGTTTATTATTCTTCAGGATCGATCTCCTCGATGGCGTACCTTCCTTCTTCCGTGATCGCCTTGCCTATCTTCCGCCTCATCTCGCGCCAGGGCTGAACGCCGGAGGAGGTGAAAAGAACGTTAAGTTTGTGAGCCAGTTTCCTTCCCTCGCTATCGTAGTCCGTGAGAACCAGGACCTCCTTGCTCTTCTCGGCCACCTCTTTCACGACCTTGAACAATGGCCTTCCGTTCAGTGGCACTATCCGTTTCACGCCCATTTTCTCCAGTACTGCGACGTCGGACTTGCCCTCGACCACGACCGGTATATCGATCTTCTTCAGGAGCTGGTTGAGTTTTTCCATAACTTTCACTTGGGAAGTAATTTGGCCCGCCTATAACATCCCGAGACATCTTTTCCTTGCGGAACTTTCATCGGGGCTGATCGGACGGGCCGTATGATTAGAAGCTAGGATACCGTCGGCAGCATGTCGAAGTAGCTCTTCAGTCCATCTCTCAGCTGTCGCATGTACTTGTCGCACTTCTTCATATAGACCTTCTTGATGTCACCGTAGAGGACCTTCTCGTAGAAGGTACGGAAGGCGTGCCAGAGCATCGACTTCTGGACCGCGTTGTCCTGTGGGTAGTCCGTTCTGACCTTGCCCTCGATCTCTATCTCCAGGTCGCCGACGTAGTCGTACTCCTCGCCGCGAACCGGCTTCATTTCGATGTCCATCTCGATCTTGACCACGTCCTTGGAAAACTTGTCGAACTTCTTGACCGCTTCTATCTTGGAATGCACGACCTCCACTTCGCCTCTCTTCTCGTGTTCGTACATCTCCTCGTTTATGTCGCTCTTGCTGATGTTACAGTCGTCGATCAGGATGGAGATTATCTCGTCGTAGGCGTCCTGTGGGTTGGGGACGTTCTTCCTCCGGATATGTGGCTCGATATCGGAGGACTCCTCTACACGTAGGCTGGCCATGATTTCACGTATTCATTTACTTGCCCAAATTATAAAAACTTGTCCCAGGCTGTAATAAACATGACTAATTACAAGAGGGGATACAATTTTGAGATCCGGATCCGCAACAAGTTCCGCGACCACGGTTACCAGGCCGAGCGGAAGGCAGCCTCCTCTCCCTACGATCTGATGGTGATGAAGGACGGTCGGATCGTCTTTATAGCCGACGCGAAAAAGACAGGGCAGAGGGACAAGGACCACATCTACGTCCGCAAAGAATCGATAGAGAGTGTGATCGAGGAGGCGGAAAAGTTGGGAACGGAACCCCTCATCCTCTACGGCTTCTACCGGTCGCCGATCTACGTGGCTCTGGCCGAGGACATAGTCGACAAAGGAGGAAAGACGGTCCGGCTGGAAGAATCAACCAAGCTAGATGACCTGCTCGATAACTTCAAGATGTAGCTACTTGAACTTCTCCTTCTTCATCGCTCCGAAGACGAAGAAGACTAGGGCTGTGAAAACTGCTCCGGCCAGTAGACCAAGCGTTGTCCAGTGAGCAAAGGAATAATAGGTTATGATGCCTAACAGAAGGATCAACGTTCCGTAAAGGATCCAGCTCTTTCTCATTCTATCACTTGAATTTTTCCCTTAACTGTGCCTGAAGCTCTTCCGTGCTGTTGCAGCGACAGATACCGACGGGAACTCCTTCGGCTTTGGCAATCCTCTTGGCCAGCTCGTCGACACGTTTGATGTCCCCGTGGAAAACGACGAAACCAGGCTTAAGATTCGTCACCTTGATAGCGATCATCGGGCTCCGTCCGGTTTGAACTCTGCTAAATACAAGAGCTCGTTCCGTGGTCATTCCGTAGAGCTTGACCAGTTCGTTCGGCGAAAGTTCGACTATAGCCTTCAAAGAGTCGATAAGCGAGTAACCATAGATCTCGTTGTCCTTCATCTCCCCGTGGACCACCAGGTCTATACCGAGTTTTTCGGCAAAGTCTCCGATGGAGACTCCGGTTGTGAACTCGCGGATATCGAAGATGGAATCGGCTGCGGCACTCGAGGGCGTAAAGTCCGAGAACTCGCGGATGACTTCGCCACCTCTTAGCTCGTCCACTCTGAGCAGACCGTCGACGATCTTGTGGATCATCTTGATCCCCGGGCTCTTTCTCCTTCCCAGTTCGTAATCAGAAATAACGGAAGGCATGACAGATATCTCGTCGGCCAGGTCGCGCTGCGAGATCTTGAAGATGTTTCTCCACTTCTTGATCGTCTGGCCGGGCTCGTCGGAGAGGACTATTTCCCCGGATATTTTCTTTTCCAGGTTTTCTTTGAGGATATCTCGCTTGGATTTACCATTATCGTCTGTCATGAATATAACATTTGTCGAAAAATATTTAAAAATAAGTGAGCGCAAATTAGAAACAGGCTCTATATGTTCGACGTCTTGCTTTTTACTCTTTTGGGTGTGGCGATCGGAACCGTGGCCGGTCTGATTCCCGGTCTCCATCCGAATCTGATGGCGACGCTGTTCACGGGCTACCTCTTCTTTCCACCTCTCCAGACCTCGGTCCTCCTCGTTTCGGCCGGTGTAACCAACACCTTTGTCAACTTCATCCCCGCCGTCTACCTTGGTGCACCATCGTCTTCGACAGCCCTCTCCGTTCTGCCCGGTCACAAGATGCTACTCGAGGGCCGGGGCCGTGAGGCGATACGGTTGACCGTGGTCGGAGGTCTGTTTTCTATTGTTCTGATCTCACTGTTGACGCCGGTTCTGTTTTCTGTAGTGCCTAAGATCTATCCGCTGCTGGAAAACTATATCCACTATCTCCTGATCGCTATCGTCGGCTACATGTTCTACCAGGACCGGGACCTCAACGCGGTCCTGATCTTTATCCTGGCCGGAACGCTCGGTTACATCGTACTGACCATGAACTTCATCGGCACACCCTACGACCTGTTTCCACTCTTGGCCGGGCTGTTCGGTGTTTCCACCCTTCTCCACTCCCTGCAGAAGGAGACGAGGATACCGGAAGAGGATCGGTCTCTGGAACACGTGGGAAGGAGAACCGCCCTCTTCGGTGGTCTGATCGGATCGGTGGCCGGGATGATCGTCGGTCTCCTGCCGGGCGTCGGCTCGGCCCAGGCCACCTACGTGGCCCGGGAACTCAGTGGCCGGGACAACATCCGAGAATTCATGATCAGCATAGGCGGTGTGAACACCGCCAACATAGTCCTTTCCCTGGTAGCCATCTATCTGATAGGAAAGGGTAGGAGCGGTATCGCAGTCGCTGTCTCGAAGATCGTAGAAGTAACCTTTGAGACGGTCGTTCTTTTCATACCGGTGATAATTTTCTCGGCCGGGATGGCCGCAGCCGTGACGGTTTTCCTCTCCCGGCACTCGCTGAAGCTGTTCAGAAAGATAGACTACCATGACCTATCCACGGTCGTGATCTTCTTCCTCGGTCTGGCGGCATTGTTCCTGACGGGGATCAGAGGTCTGATCGTGATGGCGGTGGCAGCATCCGTCGGCTTCACCTGTATCGTTTCCGGGACAAGAAGGAGTTACCTGATGGCCTCGATTATCGTTCCGATCATCATCTTCTTCCTCTGAACTTATTTAAGAAGAGGGACAATTGAATAGTATGAAACTCAAGGAGCGGTTGGAGTATTTTTTCGATGGTATCTGTATGGGACTGGCCGACATCATTCCCGGCGTCTCGGGAGGAACTATCGCGCTGATTATTGGTATCTATGAGAGATTAATTGAAACCATCGAGTCCGTAAGTCCGAAGAAATGGCGGGAGATAGACTACGGCTTCATCGTTCCGCTTGGCCTCGGCATTGCCGCCGCATTTCTGGCCGCTTCCCGTGTTATCCTCTTCCTGCTCCACAACTACGAAAGTCCGGTCTACGCCTTCTTTTTCGGCCTGATTTCGGCCTCGGCGATCCTCGTCTACAGGAGAACTTCTCGACTGCAATGGAAGACATTGGCCTCTCTGGTGGCGGGTTTTCTGGTAGCTTTCCTCGTGGTCGGTGTCGAATACTTCTCGCTGGTTCATAGTCCGCCGGTCCTGTTCTTCTCCGGTTTTCTGGCCATCTGTGCGATGTTGTTGCCCGGCGTCTCCGGTTCTTTCATGCTTCTGATGGTCGGTCAGTACGAATACATGCTCGGAGCGCTTCAGAATGTATCAGCCCACTGGACCGAGATAACGGTCTTCATGCTCGGGGCCTTGACCTCCCTCTTCACCTTTTCCCGGGTCATCGGCTGGTTCCTGGAAAACCATGAAGAGATGACCCTGACCTTCCTGACCGGGATGATGATCGGTGCTCTCAGGCTACCGGCGACGAAAATAAAGCTTTCGCTGACTGTAACAAATATCCTCTCGGTCCTGATCCCACTGGGCATCGGTGTCTCGGCTGTCTTACTTCTGGAAAGAAAAAGCGATCTCTAGTTTTCGATCTTGACCTTCTTGCCGATCGAGCCGTTGCCCTGGCAGAAAAGCTCTCCGCCGCAGTCACATTTACCCTTTAGTGGTATCCTTCTGTACTCCTTTCCACAGTCCTCGCAGGTGAAGCCGTTCAGATCCTCGACCACCGTCTCCCTCGGACTCGTCTCGATGCTGACGTCCCGCTTCCGATCCACGTCGTCTCCGTTCAGCGTTTCGCCGAGGCTGGTCTGGCGCCCGTTGCCCAGGATCTCCTCTTTGTCGACGCCGATGACGTTGAAAATTCTCTCCAGAGGTGGAAGCAATTGGGAGTTGATGTAATACTCACTGTCGGACTCGAGTCCCTTTTCTTTGATGTAGTCGGGGTGTTCGGCCCGTTTGGAAAGCATCTGATTGCCCTTGATGATAACGTAGGGCAACCGGTCACCGGGTGTCGGTGGATTCGAAGGGTTGCGGTTCTTCATCCTCTTGGCCATCTCGATATGAGGCAGTACTCCGTCGTAGTTGTCCAGTTTCTTGGTTATTCCTTTCACAACCTGCAGCTTCTCCAGGGGAACCTCTCGGTTCGCAATCTTGTCGACGACCTCCTTGACGTGGTCGATGGCCTTGTTGATGTCCCCTTCTTTGAGAATTATATCTATCACTTCGCTCATCGTGTTGGAGACGATCTCCGGCCAGTCTCTCCGCACGGTTTCTATTCCTTTCATGTCGATCTTGTCCTCCCAGCCATCTCCACTCGGCTCGTGGGCCCAGCCGGCGTACCTCTTCTTGGTCAGAATCAGGAAGGACCTGTAGACCTTTTCCGGCTCGAGAATCAGTCTTCCGGGCAGTTCATCGGTCACGTAGTCGCAGATATCGGCCGCCATCTGGTGCGCCTCGTCCAGATTCTTGGTGTCGGCCCGGACCATGACGGAGTCCGTATCGCCGTAGACCACGTCCCTCCCGAACTCGTCCTCGACCATCTCCTCGGTCTTCTCGATCGTCTTCCGACCGTAGGCCGTGATCGAGTTGGCGATAGCCAGTCGGTATAGTCTCGTTCTATAGTATCCTGTATAGCCGTAAAAGCTGTTGGTCATGATCTTGACAGCCAGCTGCTTGGCGTCCAGCTGCTCGTAAAGCTCGTCCTTTCCTTCTTCTTTGGCCTTGGCTCTCTCCTTCTTGATCTCCGTCCTCGAGTCGATCAGCTCCTCAACGACCCGGGCCAGTACTCCCTTTCTCTTGTCTCTTTTTACGAACTTGTCGCCCGAAGGGGTTACATGGTAGTCGTCTTCCTCGAGGTCGTATTCTTCGGGATCATCGAGAAGAAGTGTAGTCGGGCAGATATTGTAGGTGCTCATGATCGAAGGATAGAGTGATTTGAAGTCCAAGACGGTGATGCAGGAGTCCGTATGCAGACCCTTTTCTGGCTCGAGGACCAGGCCTCCTTTCAGGGCTTCCTTTTTCCGTTTCTCGTTCCTCCGTTTCATCTCCTCTTCGTCCGGTTTGGAGGGGAAGACGAAGCCTTCCTTGTTGAACTCTTTCAGGAGTCGGTTACTGATCCGTTGCGTCTGGCCGCCCATCGAGTCCCCGAGCAACAGGCCCGAGACCTTGGACAGCTCGAAGAACTTGTCGAGAAGGTTTTTCTTTATCAATAGGTTAAGGGTCAGTCTTGCGTCCTGGCGGCAGTAGTCGACGAAGCGCTGCAGCTGTTCCTGGTTTCCGTTCCAGAGTTTCTTCATCTCTTCGTACTCGACGTCCTCCTTGTTCTCACCGAGGAGCTGCTCGCCCACGGTATCCAGGTCGTAGCGCATCAACCTTAGATACACGTCCTTCTTGACGATCTCGTAGACGTCGGCCATCACACGGCCGGTGATGTTCACGTCCGTGCTGTTACCGTACTTGTTGCAGTAGGCGTTCTTTTCGCAGCGGCCGATGTCGCGCTGCATGTCGTACTTCTTGAGCCTTGTCAGAATATAAGGTACGTCGAAGTCCTTGGCGTTGTAACCGGTTATTATATCGGGATCGAAATCATCTATAATCTCGACGAAGCGCTGTAGCATCTCCTCTTCGCCCTGGAAGTGCTCGGCGTCGGTGTCACCGGGCTTGGCGACAAGAACTATATCGTTCTCGCCCCTGTAGTCCGGTTTGAAGGAACAGCTGATCATGATCACCGGGTCCTTTTCCGCGTCGACCATCCGGCCCTCTTCCTGCGCGATGCACTCGATGTCGAAGGAAAAATAGCGGAGGGGTGCGTTCTTCTCTTTGTCTATGGCCTCGACCTTTTCGGCCTGAATAGCTTTACAGTCGACGGTGTCCGTGTCGACCGGTTTCCCTTCCACGTCGACCCAGTACATCCCGCCGACGCCCTTGTCGACCAAATACCTGTACTTGAACAGTATGTCGTTCTCGTAGACGTTCTTCACGGGCGCATCGTTCTTGAGAAAGTCGCTGACTTCGGGCACGCTCTTGGGAATCCTCGTCTCTATCTTGAGCAGGTCCTTCTTGTTTGGGTCGTAGGTCAGCGGTAGATACTTCTCGACCTTTTCCACGTTCTTGATCTCGCCGGAATACTCCTCGGTCAATGTATCGATAACTTCTTGCTCTTTTCCCTCTTCCGGGAGTGCGTAGAAATAGGGATCGTAGTTCTCATCAAAAACGCAGACCGGCGTCCCGTCCTCCTGCTTGCCGAAGATCCTGATCACGGGCTTGCTGTTGATGATCTTATAGTCTGCGTCAAGAATCTGAACTTTCATAGCAAGAATAAAATTGGTTCTAAAAAATAAAAAGGTATTTCTTGCCTAGAAAGAATATACTCGAGTCAATACTTAGAACTCGACTTCTTCCATCTCTCTGGTCTTGAAATTCACCAGGTAGGCAGTGTCCTGGGAAGAAGAAAGTAAGGTAACTCCCTTGTAGTTGGCCATCGCGGCCTCGCCCCTGATGTGAATGATGTCCGGGATCTCCTTGAGAAAATACTTGTCCTCGAGGGAGTGCATCTCATAGGGCTTGAGGTGCCGCTTCTTGAGCAGGGAGATCATCGTCTTGGTCTGATCGGCCCCCAGCTTGTTCTTCATCTTATCGACGACCTTTCCGTCGTGAAGAAGTATCCTCAGTCCGCCGAGCTCCAGCCAGAGGGGGTCTTCACCCGAGATCACGTTTTCGTCGTGTTTGTGTTTCTTGGAAAGTGAGATTACAGGTATCTTTTTAGGCACTACATCCAACTCCCCCGTCACGAAGATGTAGTCAACGTTCATATCTCCCACTTTGTCCATCATATCTTCCCTGAGGTCGGAGACGAACAGACCTTTGAGATTCTGATCCATCTTGTTGACCTCCTTACGGAGCGGCACATCGGGATAGAAGATCTTCTTGGCGATCATCCTCACCTCGTCACCGTTCCTCATCACGTCGCCTTTGACGCCGATCACTTCATCCTCGAGCAGGTTTTCCTTGGTCTTGAGATGAAGCTTACCGGTTTTGTCCTCCAAAATAACTTCTTCGTTCACATCTCTGACCATGCCGATAACCGAGGCTTCGCCACTATTGAGACGGTCGATGGAGGTTATCTCTTCTACATCCAACTTGTCCTTGACCTCGTTCTTGAGGAAGTCGAAGCGCTGGTGATAGAACTCGGTGAAGTCGGAGACGTGGACCTTACCGTGCCTTTTCTCCTCTACGTTGATCACCTTCGGCCGTGGTATCTCGACGTTCTTGAGATCCATCTTCGTTAAGACAAGGGAGTCGGCCTGAAAGAGATCACGTATTCTTTCCTCTCCGCCATCCCAGTCCTTGATCATCCCGTAAAGATCGGGATGGATGAGTTTACCGCGGTCCAGGAACCTCTTGACCAGAGACATTAGAACCACTCACTTTCACTTAGAAATTCACGTACTTCATTCTTAGGCATGATCGCTTCCTTGATGCCTTTGCCTTCCTCGAGGAAGGAGATCTTCACTTTCGTTATCCCCCGATCGTCCCACTCTTTCATCGTGAATTTTTTCATCAAATCATCCAAAATAATATCTTTCTTCTAGCATGTTCTCTACTTTGTTTTCGAGGCTGGAAGGTAGAGCCGGTTCGATCATCCTCGTCCGTCCGTATCTTCCCTTGGAAGTTACACTGGCCCTGATGACTCCCAACATATCGAGTTCGGAGATCAGGTCGGAAACCCTTCGCTGAGTTAGAGGTTTCAGGCCGGAGGAACGGCAGACTTCTTCGTAAATGGAGTACACATCGCCGGTCTGGATTTCATCGTCTTCGTCCGTCAGTTTGATAATCGACCAGAGTACAGCCTGTGACTGCCGAGGCTGTTTTTCAACCACTTCCAAAATCTTGTTCCGGTCGATCTCCTTCTCGGCCCTGTCCACATGTTCTTCTCCCACTTCTTTGGCTCCAGCCCTCTCGGCCAGTTCGCCGGAAACACGGAGTAGATCGATAGCCCGTCTCGCGTCGCCGTGCTCCTGGGCGGCAAGGGCGGAACATTTGGTTATCACTTCGTCTTCGATGCAGCCCTCGTTGAAGGCCTCATCAGCCCGGGAACGGAGAATATCCTGTAACTGCATAGCATTGTATGGACTGAATAATATTTCCTCCTCAGAAAGGGACGACTTGACCCTTGGATCGAGGGAATCGGTAAAGGATAGATCATTTGAAATTCCGACCAGACTTAGCTGTGAATTTTCCAGGTCTTCGTTGATCCTGGTCAGGTTGTAGAGAAAATCATCGCCGGTCTTCTCGACCAGCATGTCTATCTCGTCAAGAATAAGAACAATAACTCGTTCCTTTTCGTCGACGACGTCAAAGAATCTGTTATAGACTTCGTCCGTGGGAAGTCCTGTCGAAGGAACGTCTTCCCCGAACTTTCTTGTCAACTCGGCCAGCAACCGGTACTCGGTATCGGCCACCTTCTTTAACTTACAGTTAATATAGATGATCTTTACATCCTTCCCGTTCTCATCGGCCTTGCTCTTCAACCTTTTGGTAATATGCCTGATTACTGCACTCTTACCGGTTCCTGTCTTGCCGTAGACAAAGAGATTGGAAGGTTTATGGCCCTTGAGTGCCGGGGCGAGGAGGGAAGCGATCGATCTCACTTCCTCCTCACGGTGCGGCAGTTTTTCGGGCTTATGGTTTGTAGAAAGTTGTTTTTTGTCTTTGAAGACAGTTTCTCTCGTCAAATAATCGTTGAATACATCATCTAATGACTGCTGTTTCAAGTGGACACCCCCAAGATGTCGTACACATTTCCCCAACTTTTCTTCCACACGAAATAGAGGAATTGAACATCAAAGAATTAAAGATATTCCTATAAAAAATTTTTTGCACGTGAAACGAAGGGGTCCGATAAATGAAGGAAATCAACACCCCTTTATTTCATGTGGAGGTAAATGTGAATACCCCTTTATTTCGAGTGAAGTTTATTCTTAATCGACACCTTACAAGATCATATTAACGTAAATTTACGTTAACCGTGACATCAGTTAGAGAAGGGAAATATCTTCCATCTGAAATATTTCACTCAGATCCAGTAAGAAATTTCCAGTGAAATAAAATATTACACCCCATGATTTCACGTGGAGTTAATTCAGAACAATTGTTAAGGTATGAATAGGAAATGAATGGGAAATCGAACCCTACCACACCATCATTTCCTGTGGAAAAAGGCTTTATTATATTATATGTAAGTAATAAAATATATAACAATGTTATAGGAAAAGAAAATCACACCCCTCCTCTGATTTTCTTTTTCCAATGGAAACAAGGGTCTCCCCGTGTTAGTTCAGTTTTATCTTCTCTTTAATTTTTTCTCCAATCTTCTCTCACAGGACATTATTGAATCCACAGGAAACGGAGGAGTCTGTAGTGCCTAAAAGTTTAAAAGTCTGTAGTGCCTAAAATATAATATGTCATTCATCCGCGAAAAGACGATCAACGGAAACCAGTACCTTTACCTGGTAAAGAGCGTCCGCAACGGCGACCAGGTTCGGCAGAAAGTTCTCAAGTACATTGGCCCGGTCGGAAAGGTCAGTCAAGAGGAGATCAAGAAAATTAAAAAGAACTCTTAGCTCTTATACAAATGTTTGTATATTCTATTATAAGGGGTCATACAAATTTTTATATAAACTCCTTCTTTAGGCACTACATCAACTTTTTTATAAGGTAAAAAGGAATGGATAAACCATGATGCCGAATCTAAATCCAGGTAAGATCCAGAAGCTGATGAAGCAGATGGGCATGGATACAGAGACCATCGACGCAGAAGAAGTAGTTTTCCATACGAAAGGAGGTAAGATGGTCATCCAGAACCCAGATGTGACGAAAGTAGACATGCAAGGACAGGTTATCTTCCAGGTTCAGGGCGATGTACAGGAAACAGGAAAGGAAGAAGCAAAGACCGAGTTCAGCGACGAGGACATCAAGACAGTCATGGACCAGACAGGAGCCAGTGAAGAAGAAGCAAAACAGGCCTTAGAAGAAGAGGACGATCTTGCCATGGCAGTGATGAAACTCAAGCAGTGACCCACAGTTCTTTCTTTTTACGACACCCATCGAGAACAAGGATAAATATCTGACCATTAAATCTTAAGTCATGAATTACGACGGTCTTATCGACAGGTTTTCTGAAATAGGCTATACCATGTTCTTACGGGGCTCTGAGTCCAGAGGTTCGGAACTCTATCCCACACCCGAATACAAAACAAACTTGCTCTTCGACATCCAGGAAATCATAGATGAACACGACGACGGCCGTGTGGAAATTATCCGGGGTGAAGAGGACATCGATAGTTTGAGAGACCTGAAAAAATATGTAGAAGAACTTGAGAACCCGAACGCCCGGCGCAGTGAATACGTCCGCGACGACGATCTAAAGATCCATTACTTCGATTTCTGGAGTGAGGAGGGAGAAAAGAATCTCAGAGTGAAACACGTCTGGGAAAAGGCCAGTAAGTATCCAAGACTTAGAGAACTAGCCCGAGAGCAATTAGAAGGATTCCAAGAGAAATTAGGCCGCCGTAGATAACCTTCTTCTTCACAGCTGGTTCATCCTCCGTAATATCTTGTAGACCTCCTTCTCTTTCGGTGAAAGACCAAGGCGTGGCGATCGCTGCGTCTTCCAGTCCTTCTCGACCGGCGAGAAGTCGACCTCCAGTCCGATCTTTTCCATCTTCCTCTTCACACTATTTTTTCGGTCAACTATGTCCCCATAGGAAACCAGAACCGAGTCCTCGTGGTTCTGATATAAAGAGAGGAGTGCGTTGTTGTTCTTGGCCCAGGGGATCGGGAACTCAGAAAAGCCGCGCCGGAACATACTAGATTTTACTTCCCTTGGATCTCTATAGATAAAGACGAACTTGGGATCCTTGAAGATCTGATTAAAGTAGTAGATGGCCGGTAGATGGACAATTTTAATTCCTTTCAATCCCTCCTGTTCCTCAAGTTTCTCGGCAATCCTGTTCAGTCTTCCCGCGTTCTCCTCGGTCATCTCATCGCGGATCAGAGAACTACTTAGCTCTTTGGCGTCCTCCATCTCATAGTATCCGCGGCGATTGTAGTAGTCCTCGCCCATCTCCTTCTTGAACGATACTCCACCCGTCTCCACGATCTGACAGGCCAGGGACGTCCCGCTGCGGGGATGACCGCCGACAACAACCACATCTTCAACTTCCTTCAGTTCCATAGTATCACCATATCTTACTTCTTTCCACCAGCTTTAATAATTTTTACCGAGTCAAGTTCACTCCAACCAGAAGACTTCTCAATTTTAGCAGGGTAAATTCTAAACAGATAAAAATAATAGTAGGGTATATTTTGGTAAAGTTTAAATATTAGCAGGGTAAAAATTATAATATGTTTGATGAAGATGAGTATGTCAAGAGAGACCTTGAAGATGAAATCAGGGAGTATATAGATAGTCCAGAAATTATAGTGGTCGTGGGTCCGAGGCAGGCAGGAAAAACCACTCTACTGAAAAAAATACATCACGGCCTAGAAAACTCAAAGTTTTTGACCTTCGAGGACAGGGACGTCCTTAACCTTTTCGAGGAAGACGAGAAGGAATTCGCAGAGATCCACCTCGAGGGTAATGATTATCTCTTTGTAGATGAGTTCCAGTATGCGGAAAAGGGAGGTAAAAAGTTGAAATATCTCTACGACCAGTACCCGGATAAGAAGATATTTATCACCGGGTCGTCGACCGCGGAGATGACCGTAAATGGTTTAAAACATCTTACCGGTAGGGTGCTCAAATTCTCCCTTCATCCCTTTAACTTCAGAGAGTTCTTGAGATACAGGGACGAAGATCTCTTCCACCTCTACCAGAAGAAAGAAAAAAAGATTGGTGGGTGGATAGAGGATAAAGAGGAGCTGGATATAACCGATACTTCCCTAAAAAACCTGGAAAAACTTAGGAAGGAGTACACAGTTTACGGAGGTTATCCAAGGGTTGTTCTTTCCGAAACAAAGGAAGAAAAAAAGAAGGTTCTCAAGAATATAGTCGATACATACCTTGTCAGAGAAATAAGAGACGTTCTGAGCATCTCCGAGGACAGGGAAATAGAGGACCTGATGAAGATCCTGGCTGTCCAGATGGGAGAAAAAATCAACTACAACAGCATCTCTGATAAGGCGGAGATAAGTTACGGTAAGCTCAAGGAGAGATTAAATATTTTCGAACATACTTTCATCCTTAGACAGGTCCGGCCCTTCTACAGCAACAAATCCAAGGAGATTTCCAAATCACCGAAGATATACTTCTACGACAACGGTTTCAGGAACGCCCTCCTCGATTCTTTTCAGGATCCCGACCTAAGGAAGGATCAGGGTGAGTTAAACGAGAACTTTTTCTTTACACAGACTCGAGAAGAACTCAACTACTGGAGGACGAAATCAAATGCGGAGGTTGATTTCATCCTCGATAAAAACGAACCATGTCCCTTCGAAGTCAAGACCACGCCCAAGATGACACGTTCGGCGAGAAGTTTCTGTGAAAAGTACAAACCGGAAAGGTTTTTTATTCTCAATGAGTCACGGTTCGAGAAGAAAGAA
>JBKHHH010000013.1:0-15616 GCA_046539285.1 Candidatus Aenigmatarchaeota archaeon
ACTTGAGGAGACGGAGAAAACCAGGGAGAAACACGGACTGGATGAGAAGTAAAAATGTAGTGCCTAAAACCTGCGAATATTTATTTTTCTGAGAAAGAGACTAGGAAAAGAAACAAATAGGTCAGGTACGGGGAAGAGTAGGTTATAGAAATTCAGTTAGGCCGTTAACTTTTTCCGTCCTTCAAGAATCGGCTTTATCATCTCGAGGGCTGTATCGCTGGCGTCCAGTATTTCTATCTCTACAGGCTTCCCGTCTTTGTTGTAGTGAGTTATTATGGGGCCTGATTGTTCGCCGAAGTCCGGCTTCCCTTCGCTTAGTTGAAGCGTAAGGATATCCGTTTCTGCATCGTATTTATATTTCATATCTTTCACTCCTCGCTTTATATGTTGTCACGACAACATTTATATCTTTATTTTTCTCGAAAACCACCCTTAACATATAGCCATTGAGCTTCAACTGGGCAATTTTTCTGTTCGTATGTCCCTTGATCATATTGTCGGGTTTGTTGATGGCCTTTTTCACAAGTTTTTCAGGAATATCATACTTTTCCATCCTTTCTCTCGCGTGATCCGTTATCCTCATTTCCATAACAATATTATCTTCATCTTTCCTATTAAAAAATGAATTTTTAGCTGTAGTGCCTAAAACCTGCGAATATTTATTTTTCTAGAAAACAAACTACACGACATGACCGAGAATAACGAAAAGACCGTCTGTCTTGTCTCCGGAGGTATCGATTCTCCGGTAGCCGCGGCCATGGTTTCCGAGAAAAAAGAGGTCGTTCCTCTTCATTTCGTTCTTTACCCATACTACTCTGAAGAAACGTTCGCGATAAGTATGCGGACCCTGAGCAAGCTTGAAAAGGTGGTAAACTTCTCTCAGATCGCTCTATTTCCGTGGAAAGATGTGATGGAGAAAATCTTCACCTCCCTTGAAGAGAAGGAAAAGAAAGAATATGCCTGTATTCTCTGTCGCAAGAGCATGTTCAAGGCGGCGGAGCTGGTCTGCGACAAAGCAGACGCTTCTTCGATCACGACAGGAGAATCCCTCGGTCAGAAGGCCAGCCAGACCCTGGAAAACCTGGAAACCACATCCTATGGCGTCAAGTATCCGATCAACAGGCCGTTGATGAGTTTAGACAAGGAAGAGATCGTCCGAAAGAGCAAGGAGATGGGACTCTACATGAGACAGCATGCCGGTTGTTGCAACTTAACTCCGGACAAACCACGGACACAATCAAACCCAGAAGATATCAATAGACTCTTCCAGGAAATCGGCTTGGGAGAATTGATCGAGAAAGAGGCGGAGAAAATCGATCTGATAGATACTGGAGAGACAGATATTTACGAGATATTTCACTCAAGGCTCAAAGAGCTGGTCTAAAGAACATCCCTTTTCCTTTAAGATCGAATAGTAGATTTTTGTCATCCTTTCCATCCTGTCCAGGTTTCTGTAGACTTCTTCCTCCGGTAGCATCCGCACTGATTTTATTTCCTCGCCCAGTGTTATTGTCTTCAGGTCTTCTTCGTCGAGAGGATAGGCAAAACCGTATCCTTCTTCACTGTCTTTCTTTTTTCTGTGAACAGAGTAGAGTTTGTCCTTTTCCAGAGAAATGTTGAGTTCTTCTTCTACCTCTCTGAGAACTGCGTCGTCCGGGTCTTCGTTTTCCTCTACTTCGCCCCCCGGTACACTCCAGGCTCCGGGTTCGTAATCCTCCTTTTCCGATCTTACTTCGATCAGATGTTTGTACTCCCCGTTGTCCTTGACGGGGAGGATGGCTCCCACGTATTTCTTCGTCATCTGTTCTAATATTGGAGGAAAAGATTTAAGTGCTTTTTCAAAGGTACTTGATCAGCAGCATGAGGAATATTCCAAGCAGGAAGACCAGGAAGTGAATCAGCGATTTCTTCAAGTCTTCGCTGTGCTTGATCTCCGGGATCAGATCGGAGCTGGCGATGTAGATGAAGTTACCGGCCGCGAAGGGCAGGAGGTATATGCTTGCTTCGCCTATCGAACCGGATATGTAGTAACCGAGAATACCTCCGAGGATAGCGGTCAAGGCTGTGATGTAGTTGAAAATGAGCGCCTTCTTCTTTGAAAATCCCCCGTAGACGAGAACCCCGAAGTCGCCGATCTCCTGTGGTATCTCATGAAGAGCGATGGCCAGGGTTGTGACGACACCGGTCGGGATACTTATGACAAAAGAACCGCCGATGACCAGACCGTCTATAAAATTATGTAGTGTATCCGAAATTAGGATCAGGTAGGAAACGGGTTTCTTGTCGTGAACCGTGGAATGGTGATGGTGCCACTGGATGAACTGTTCCAGGATGAAGAACAGGCAGAAGCCAACTAGCAGATAGATAAAAAGGTTCAAGACCGGGATGCCTGCAGCTTCTGTTATCGCCTTGGGCATCAGATGGAGGAAAGCACCGCCAATAAGACCTCCGGCCGAGAGCGCGACCATCAGGGTCAGGGCCCTTTCCAAGGCTTCCTTCTTTAAAAATAAGGTCAGGGCGCCCAAGGCCGAGATCAGGCTGATCAAAAATGTAGTGCCTAAGATCCACAGTAGCGCGTTCATTTTATCTCTTCTATTTTTCTTTCCACGCCTTTAAAGTCTTCTTCCAGCACGTCCTTTTTGCTGGGATCGTATGTCGCGGCGGCGGGATGGTACTGGGGAACGATCGTCACTCTTCCCTTGAGGTTGCTTACTTCGTAGACTTCTCCGTGGACCTTGCCGATGGATTTCTTCTCGAAGTTGTATTTTTCCAGAATATATTTAGCGGCGAAGTTACCGAGAGGCACAATTATCCGGGGATCTAAAAGCTGGATCTGTTTGTCAAGATAGGGTGTGCACTTCTTTATTTCCTCTTTTTTCGGATCCCGGTTCCTTGGCGGCCTGCACTTGAGGATGTTGGCGATGTAGACTTCGTTTCTCTCCAGTCCTATTTTTTCGAGGAGATCGTCCAGGATGTCGCCGGCTCTACCGACGAACGGCCTGCCTTCGAGGTCTTCTTGGCGGCCGGGTGCCTCGCCGATGAACATGATCCCGGCCTCGTAGCTTCCTTCACCAGGAACGGCGTTGGTCCTGTCCTCATGCAGTTTGCATCTTTTACATTCTCTGGTTTTCTCTTCCAGTTCTTTCATCTTTTCCATAGAAATCAAAGTTTTTCTTCGAGCCACTCGGTGATAAAGTCTTTGTTCCGGGCTCCGGTGAACTCATCTACAGCCTCCCCGTTCTTGAACAGCTTGACGTTGGGGATACTTCTGACACCGTATTCTCCGGCCAGATCTTTGTTTTCCGCTACGTTTATCTTGGCCAGGACGATCCTCCCTTCAAACTCATCGGCTATTTCGTCCAGAGTTGGCGACAGGTTCTTGCAGGGCATACACCACTCGGCCCAGAAATCAGCTAAAACAGGCACCTCTTTCGATTTCTCGACTACTTTTTCTTCGAATTCATCTTTTCCCTTGACTACAATTTCAGTCATCTTTTCACCTCATACAGTTTACACAGGTCGGGCCCTTGTTTTTGTCTGGTATTTCGTAGTTTTCTTCTTCCCATTCCTTGATATACTCCTGCCATTTCTCCAGATGTTCCTTTGAGCAGAAGTTCTTTTCGTGTCTTCCGGTATAGCCCGGTATCTTGACCTCGGCTTTGACGGGTTCTTCGGCAAGTTCACCACAGTAGTGGCAGGTTTTACCAAAGACCTTTTTCAGTTTTCCTAACATCTTAAAACCCACAGCTTGAGCAACCGCCACAGGATCCGCCGCAGCCACTGCTGCTCGTGACGGTTTCATTTTTCTCGTAGAGTTTTTTCCAGCACTCCCGGCAGACCATGATTTTGCCTTTTTCTTTGTGTTCGGCCTGGAAGAGTGTGCCGTCCTTTCCGCAGAGTTTGCAGCTCATAACAATCAACTGAAAATAATTTTCGGGACTTAAATAACTAACGAACTGATAAAAAGAAAGAAATAAGGGAGGGTTGTTTGACCCTACTCAGCAGGTTCGACAAAGGTTCAATCGTGTTCGTCGTACATCCTGTCCTGTGTTTCGTCGGCTTCACGGATCCATTCCATGAGCATCGCGACGTGTTCCTTTTCCTCGTCTCTGTTGTGCTCCAGGATCTCCTTCAACTTGGGATCACTGACGTTCTCGACCCTTTCCTGATACCAGTTGACTGCTTCCAGTTCCTCGATCAGGGACTGTCGAGCCCGCTCTAGGTCCTTTGTTTCCAGGGAAAGATTTTCCCGTCCTTCGTGTTCTCCTGTCATTTTATTCACCTCAGATTGGATTGGAACTCCTGATTTAAATTACTTTGAGTCTAGCAGGATGCGTCGGTTTCAGGACCGCTTCCGGCTCCGATTTCGCCCAGGCCTGCGCTCTCACTTTCGGTGCTCAGTTCTGTTTCGCACTCCTCGGGCTTGTTCTCGAAGGAAGAGCAGATCGCGTCCTTGATCGCTTCTGGAGATCTACCGGCGTTTACATTCTCACCGTTCAAGATGAAAGCCGGCGAGCCGCTGACGTCGTACTCCTGGTTGAGGTCGGATTCGACCGGGAACTGTGGATATCTTCCGCCGCTCCAGGTGCTCTCGTCGTTGTAGAGCTCAGTTATATTGTATTCTTCGTCCGTTTCCTGGACGCAGCTCTTGATCGCTTCGGCGTCGACTCCTGTTTCTTCGTAGCACTGCTCTTTGTTCTCGTCCTCTGTCTTAACGGAGCAACGTAGATAATCGGTGTACTTCTCCGGTTCTTCCTTGTTTACGCAGTACATCCTCAAGTTTTCGTCGAGTTCCTTCTCTCCGTGCATCGCGTAGTCGACGAAGTTGACGTTGAGATCTGCCTCGTCGCCGAGCAGTTCCATTACAGGCACGTAGGCCTTCAAGAACTGTAGTCCGTAAGGACAGTAAGACATGACGAAAGCGTGAGCTTCCGGCGTCTCCTTCTTTACGATGTTTCCTGTTGTTCCCTGATCTTGATCGTTCTGGTCTTGGTTCTGGTTGTCGGTCTCACTCGCCTCCGACAGTTCTACTGCCTGTGGGAACAAAAGCTTACCGTCTTTGGTCATGTAGCTCGTGTAGTTCTGTCCCTGTATGTCGAGCTTTATTTCGTAAAGTTCATCGTTTTCTTCGGTAGAAATTACGTCGGCTGTCCCTTGGGAGAGCATTTCACTGTTTATGAAGTCGGTAGCTTTTTCTGCTGCTTTCTCCTTGGTCAGAGTCTCACCACTGTCTGTGGCGGCTCCTCCCTGGAAAGCAAGGAACATCGTGGCGACAAGAAGTACAGCGAGAAGACCGGTTGCCAGTTTCCATGGATTCTTGACCAGTTTCACTTCGTCGAACTTGATCTCCGTCTTTTCCTCGGTCTTCTTCTCTTCCTTGTCTTTACTTTTACCTTTGTGAACCTGAGATTGGTGGACATGAAGCCCTCTTTTCGTGTCAAATGTCTTTCCACATTCGTCACACTTGAATTCCTCAGGCATAAGCTAAATTCTTGCCTTTAACTTTATAAAGTTTAAGATATCTGCTGTTCACTTAATTTTTATTGAAGAACTAGGTTGCAATGATTACTCAGTATTATTGGTGTTTTCTGTAGTTGGTTCGGTGTTCTGCGTGGTCTGCTGCGCCCCCTGCATCTGTTGCATCTGTTTCATCTGTTCGATCTGACCCTTTATTTCCTCGACGGCCATCCCTTGGGCAAAGAAGTATTTGCCGTCTTTGGTCGCGTAGCTCTCAAGCGTCTCTTCGACCGTTTCTCCTTCAGAGTCGGCGGTTACGATCAGCTCGAAATGATGGAGATCGCTAACCGATTCCAGAGTGCGGTTGAATCTCACCGAGCCGTTGGCCTGTTGAATAGAAGGCATGTTAGTCATTATTTCGGCCCCTCCTTTGCCGATTTCTTCTGCACTGGATCCGGACATATCTATCTCTTGACCTTGCTGGAAAAATAGCTCCTCGTCCGTGGTCAGATAGCTTGTCTGGGTTTCTGTCATGTCTTGAGCGGACAGTTCGAGGTTGATCTCGTAGACACCGCTACCGGTGTCGCTTGCATTTAGAACTGATATTTCTACAGGCGTTCCCTGTGCTCCATACATCTCTTCCATTAGATCTGCCATTTCTTGACCGGCTTCTTCTGCAGCCTGGTTTGTGCCTCCAAATCCGTCCAGATCGGGAACACTGTAGACGTGGAAGAAAAGACTTATCGCAAGAAGTACAGCGAGAAGACCGGTTGCCAGTTTCCATGGATTCTTGACCAGTTTCACTTCGTCGAACTTGATCTCCGTCTTTTCTTCTGTTTTCTTTTCGGTCTTCTTCTCTTCCTTGTCTTTACTTTTACCTTTGTGAACCTGAGATTGGTGGACATGAAGTCCTCTTTTCGTGTCAAATGTTTTTCCACATTCGTCACACTTGAATTCTTCAGGCATAACGTAGACTTTTTTTTCGGCTTTTATAAATGTTACCCCTACTGTTGTGTCCTTGACCACATAAATCTATTTAAACCGGCGGTCTATATTTAAAATGATTGACGTATGTACGATACGATAATCGTCGGTTCGGGTATCGCGGGCATCTCCTCCGCCATCTACGCGGCCAGGAAGGACATGGACTTCAAGCTTCTGAGCAGTAACTTTGCCGGACAGATCAACATGGTTGGCGAGGTCAAGAACTACCCCGGGTTCTCCAAGGTCGGCTGGAAAGAGCTCAAGAACAGACTTGAAGAACAGATGAAAGAGAATAAGATAGAATGGGAAAAGGAGAGGGTCAGAGAAATCAAGCCGATCCTTGATCACTTCGTCGTCGAAACCAGAGACAGGACCTACCGGACCCGGACCGTTGTTCTGGCCACCGGAGCCCGGCCCCGACGTCTCAAAGTCCCGGGAGAAGCAAAACTGACCAACCGAGGCGTCTCTTACTGTGCTATCTGTGACGCGCCCGACTACGAAGGAAAGGACGTGGCCGTGATCGGAGGCGGAAATTCGGCCGTCGAGGCGACTGATTTTCTCTGTAATCATGCAAATAAGATCTATATCATCAACAAGAACGAACGGTTCAAGTGTCACGAAGCGCTTGGCGACTCCCTGGAGAATGAGAGCATAGAGGTGATAAAGGAGGCAAGAGTGAAGGAGATACGCGGCGAGGAATCGGTCCGTGGTCTCATTTATGAGAAGGATGGCAGAAAAGAGAGGATTGATGTCGAAGGTGTTTTTCCGGCTATCGGAACCGAACCCAATACCAAGTTTCTCCGCGGACTGGTCGAGATGAACGAACAGGGAAATATAGTTGTCGACAAGGACTGCCGAACTTCCCAGCCCGGTATCTTCGCTGCCGGTGACTGCACTGATTCACCGGATCAACTGGCTGTGGCGGCCGGTCAGGGAGCGACGGCTCTGATCAAGGCGGCCGAGGCGATCCGCAACGAAAGGATCCGGAAGATGGACTACGATCTCGTTTCGGCGATCTGCTCCCTCTAAGACTTAAAAACAACAGCTCTAATTATAGTAGTTATGATCGACACGCACTGTCATCTCGAGTTCAAGCAGTTCGACAAGGATAGAGAAGAGGTCGTCGCGAGATGTCAGGAAAAGCTAAAGGCGGTCGTCGACTCGGCGGCCAAGGCCAGCAACGCGGAAAAGGTTCTCGGAATCCAGGACAGATATCCGAACTTCGTCTTCGCTTCTCTGGGCTACCATCCGACCTACGTGCTCGACGCTTCGCGCGAAAAACTGGAAGAGTACAAACAGTTTCTCAGAGAAAGAAAGGATGAAATAGTTGCCATCGGCGAGATAGGGCTTGACTACGCAGAGGTCGAGAACGAAAAGAGTAGAGAGAAGACAAGAAACCGTTTCCGCGAGTTCGTCGAGCTATCCAATGAACTGGAGCTGCCCGTCGTCATCCACTCGAGAAACGCGATGGCAGATACCCTAGAGATCCTCAAGGAGAAAGAAGGAAAAGTAATAATCCACTGCTTTGCGGGCAATATTCAGCAGCTGAAAGAGGCCGTCGACCGGGGTTACTACATCTCCTACGGCGGTCTGGTTTTCAGAATCCGGAACAAGTACCGCGGCCTGGTCAAACAGACGCCTCCGGAGAACATCCTTCTCGAGACGGATGCACCGTTCCTCGGCAAGAAGCCCTCGGATCGCAATGAACCAACTTTCGTCGAAGATGTGGCCAAACAGATCGCCGACTGGAAAGAACTGGAATTCAAGAAAGTCTGGAAACAGGCCGGCAAGAACGCGATTGAAGCTCTCGAATTGCCGGTAAATATCTGAACTTTCCCTTTTTATTTCTTCCTCTTCTCGTCTACTACTACACCGTCTTTGATGAAGATGTAATAGCTTTCGTTTTCGTAGATATTGTCCATTCCTTCGACAGGATTGAACTCTTCGTCGATCTCTTCTATATTCTTGTTCATGTACTTGGTGTTATGGTTTCTCATTGTGCCCTTAAAGTTGAACCCCAATAATTAAGTATTTATTGTTCGGAGACCAATATTTTAATTGGTTCTTATGGTTTTGGAAAGGGTTAGAAAGACGAAGAAGATGGGCGGAAATGCAGGAGACAAACGTATAGGTCTCTTCATTGATGGTCCGAATATTCTTAGGAAGGAGTTTGATATAGATCTGGACAAGTTGAGGGAGAAGGTCAAGGATCGCGGAAGAATTGCCGCGGCCAAGGTATTTATGAACCAGTTTGCCTCGGAAAAGTTAATTGAAGCTGTTGCCTCGCAGGGTTTTGAACCTGTGATCTCACTGGGCGGCGAACAGAAGGAGGAGGGCAGAAGCGATATCGACGTCGCGATGGCCGTTTCCGTTATGGACAGTCTGCAGTACGGGCTGGATACGATTATCCTGGCCACGCGGGATGCGGATTTCTTGCCACTGGTTCAGACCGCCAAAGAGAGAGGCGTCGAGGTTATAATCATGGGCATGGATCCTGGTTTCTCCACGGCCCTGAAGAACGCGGCCGACGAAGTAATGGATCTAGAACAGTTTAGAAGCTAGTCTTACTGTATTCTGAAACGTAGTAATGCTGCTACACCACCCATCTCGTAGAGTTGTTCACCTTCCTGTGTATCTCTGGATATAGTCTTCAGTTCTCCGCCCACATCTTCTACCATCTTCTCGAGAACCTTGACTATGTCCTTTTCTTCGTATCCTTTCGGCAGTCGATCGTCGTCCGTAGGCACGTCTTCCCATTCCAGGTCTTCCGAGACGAGGATGGTCTCGGCTGCACCGAGCTCTATGGACTTCAATACTTGTTGCAGGCCGTAGGCAACCTTGCCGTCTTCTCTCAACCGGTTCAAAACCTTTTCCACCAGATCCTTCTCCTCCTGAAGTTTGGTCTCTTTCAGCTGTTGCCGGCTCTTGCGCATCAGTTCCTGAAAACCCTGCTCGCCCGTATAACCGGTGCTCTTGATGGCGATGATCTTCTCCTTGATGTCATGGGGCAAATGGCCTTCATCGACCAGTTTCTCCTTGATCGGACCCGGTCCGCCGACCAGTAGCCCCTTCAGTTCATCGCTGCTGAATATCTTTCCGGCCAGTTCACCCACTTGCTTCAGATAGTCGTCCAGCAGTCCTTCACGAACGCGGTCGTATCGCTGAGCGCTCTGGCCACCCGGCTTGCTTTTCCCCGGGACAATGCTTGTAATATGCTGTTTAGGCACTACACGACTCCCCTGCAAGACACCGAAGTCGGCCTCGGACGTATCCAGAACCAGCAGACCGTATTCCTCGCTTTCGACGAGCATCTCCTTCAGTGGACCCAGTTTGAACTCCTTGCCGCAGCGGTAGAGCTTGGTCGTGATCGGCTCCGGGGGTTCGATGTCCCAGAGCTGGACATCGGTCTTGCTGTTATTTTCCGATACATTGCCGCAGAAGGCGGCCATTCCGTTGTCCGGAGTCCGTTCATACTGCTTGAGGTGATCGACCAGCTTGGAGAGCGCGGCCTCGACGTTTTTTCTGGTCCGCTTGGATTTTATGTTCTGGGCCTCGCCCTTCTCCTCTCTTAACTGGTTCACAATTTCTTGCAGGTCGTAGTCATGGGGACAGTAGATGCTGACCAGTTCGGTACCACGGCCTCTAATCGA
The DNA here is from genome assembly GCA_046539285.1 of Candidatus Aenigmatarchaeota archaeon. GTDB lineage: Archaea > Aenigmatarchaeota > Aenigmatarchaeia > PWEA01 > PWEA01 > JBKHHH01. Next base: position 10,092 of record JBKHHH010000013.1, read on the forward strand.
GTCCAGTTTCTCGATCAACTTCTTCAGTTTGTATTTCGTGTCGGCTTTGATGACCATGGATACACCTAAATCTATTGATGGTTTATTTTTTATAAGAACTAAGCCCGCCCGATCTTCTTGATCTCGATCGGCTGGTTCTGAACCTCGATGGCTTCGCCGGAGTCCCGGGTTCTCTGGTAGCTGATCTCCTTGATGTTGATCGTCCCGCGGATCACGTCCTTCATCGCCTCGACCTTTTCCTGGATCTCTGAACTGGCGTCGACCTGGATAAAGGCCAGCTCCTCGTTGAGCGGGATTCCGTTGTCCGATTTCCACTTTCTCACAGTCGCGATCAGGTCCTTGGCGATCTCTCCCTTTTCCTTTGCCTCTTCGTCGATTCCCTTTTCTATTTCTGGCCAGCCGGTCCTGTTTATGCTCTCCTTTTCCTCCCATTCGTGGAAGATGTTCTGGTAGATCTCTTCTGTGATATGTGGGACTATAGGAGATAGTACTTTGAGGCAGCTGAGTAGAACCTCGTAAAGAGTGTGGATCGCCGCCTGCTGACTCTCCTCGCCGACTTCGTCCGGGTTGTATAACCTGTGCTTGACCATCTCCAGATAGTTGTCGCAGAAGATACCCTTGAAAAAGTTGACGGCGGTTCTTCTCACCTTACTTACGTCGTAGTTCCTGTAGTGTTTCTCGCACCGGTCCGCCATCTCCTTGGTCCGGGTGAGAATCCATCTGTCGATCTCCTCCGGTTCGAAATCCCCTTCCTCGTATTTGTTGATGTGCATCTCGACGAAGCGAGATGCGTTCCAGAGCTTGGTCAGTATCTTTCTTCCTCTCACGACCTTTTTTTGCTCGTAGATTATGTCCTCGCCCGTGGTTGCGCCTGCCGCCCAGTAACGGAGACAGTCGGCGCCTTCCTCCTCGATGATATGTTCCGGATCAACGCCGGTGCCCTTCGATTTGCTCATCCCGACCCCTTCCTTCGCGTACACGTAGCCGGAGATCATCACGTCTTCCCAAGGTATAGAGTTATTGTGCATATAGGACTTGTAGATCGTGTAGAAGGCCCAGGTCCTTATTATATCGTGTGACTGCGGCCTGAGGCTCATGGGAAATACCTTGTTGAACAGCTCTTCATCCTCTTGCCACTTCCCGGTTATCTGCGGCGTCAACGAAGAGGTCATCCAGGTATCCATCACGTCCTCTTCTCCTTTCAGGTCTTCAGAACCACATTCCGGACAGCTGTAGTTAACTTCGTCGTACCTGGGGTCTACGGGTAAGTCCTCTTTGTTCGCGAGGACAATGTTTCCACAGTCTTTGCAGTACCAGGCAGGGAAAGGAACTCCGTGGTATCTCTGCCTCGAAACACACCAGTCCCATTTCAGGTTTTCTACCCAGTCCTTGTACCTCTTTTCGTAGTATTCTGGATACCAGTTTATCTTTTCGCCTTGTTCTATAAGTTCATCCTTGTGGTCAAGTATGTTTACAAACCACTGTTTGGTCGGTATGAATTCGATCGGCGTCTCACATCTCCAGCAGACACCGACCGTCTGCTGTAAGTCCTCCTGGTCGAAGATTATGTCTTCTTTTTTGAGGTCTCCGATTATCCTTTTCTTGGCCTCTTCTATCTCCAGACCTTCGTATTTGCCGGCCCTTTCGTTCATCACACCTTTCGGGGTTATCGATATCTTTAGGGGAAGGTCGTATTTCTTCCACATTTCCATGTCCGTGTTGTCTCCGAAGGTACAGACCATGACTATGCCCGAGCCGAACTCCTGATCGACTTCTTCCCCTTCCATAACAGGAACTTCAAAGTCGAAAAGCGGGACTTTGACCTTTTTCCCGATCAAATCCTGGTGTTCTTCGTCCTCGGGGTGGACAAAAACTGCGACACAGGACGGTAGCAGTTCCGGTCGCGTCGTCGCTACCTCTATTTTGTCGTCGTCTTCCGTCTCGAAGTATAGATAGTTGAGCTTAGTATGCCTCTCTTTGTCCTCGACCGTCGCCTGAGCGAGACTTGTTTCGTGGTACGGGCACCACAGTATAGGATCGTCCTTTCTATAGGCCTCGCCGTCCTCAAGAAGTTCGAGGAAAGAAAGTTGAGCCGCTCTCTGTGACTGTTCGTTCATCGTCTTGTATTGAGTCGACCAGTCCCAGGACATTCCCAGCTTTTCGAAGAGTTCGGTCATTCCGACCTCCAGATTGTCCGCGGCCCCCTTACACTTCTTTACAAATTCTTCCTTGCCAACGTCCTTTTTCTTCACGCCCAGTTCTTCCTCTACGTATTTCTCGGTCGGCAGGCCGTTGTCGTCGTATCCGATCGGGAAGAAGACGTTGTAGCCCAGAAGCCGCATTGCTCTGGCCACTATTTCGAATTCTGTATAGCTCTTGGCATGGCCCATGTGCAGCGATCCGGACGCTGTCGGTGGTGGTGTGTCTATCGGGAAAACAGGTTTGTCCGAATCAGGATCGAACTTGAACAGTCCCATCTCTTGCCATTTCTCCTGCCACTTCTCTTCTATCTCCTCTGGGTCGTAGTTTTTAGCCATTCCCATAGTATCGCCGTATGTAATAGAGATAAATAGTTCTTGGGATTTTTAAATCTAAAAGAAAAGGAAGAAAAATGATTGTTTATATGTTCTCTACCTTAGGGCCTCAGGAATGGGGAAAAACTCCTTTTCAGAGTCCTCGGTGTAATCTCTTAATTTTTCCAGTTCGTTGCTAGAAAAGTACTCTCTCTTTCCCTCGTCATTGATGCCAATACAATAAAATTCGCACATCTAATTTGTCACCACGCTGTCTTCTATATTTTTGGAAAAGATATATAAATCTATTGTAATCGACAGGCGACGAGCATAATTTAGAAATAGGACTGAGAGAAATTAGAGAAGGAAAAAATAAGGGGGGTGTTTGTGGCGTCCTCTAGCTCACTTCCGCTTCTTCTTGAACTCCTTGGCGTAGTCTTTGGCCATCGTGTTGACCACATCCTTCATACCCAGGCCCAGTGCGATTGCGATGCCGACTCCAATGGAAGCGGCCAGAATCAGTAGGATGTTGGGCAGAAGATTGACCCCTGCGATTTGAAGTGCGTGTCGGAAGAAGATATCCAGCGCCAGTGCGACACCGAAGAACATCGATAACCAGAAGATAACCTTACCGGAGAGATCCGAGTAGATTGTCTCCTTCTTGGCTACGCTGTCCTTGAAGTAGATGCCTACCATGTAAGCAACTAGCAGTACGATTCCGGCACCGACTATGCCCGGTAGAATGTTGAACAGAATTCCGTCTACGAACTGCGTAACTCCTGCGATGCCTAGGGCGCTTGTCGCTGCTGAAATGAAAGCCAGGTAGATGAACCACTTGACAACTACGTGCATGATGGAGCTCAACTCGAAGTTGAGGCTTCCTTCTTTCTTGATGTATTCATCTACGTCGGCTCTGATTAAAATCTCCTTGACTACTTTAGCGACTACTCGTCCGACTATCCAGCCGATTATAAGTAGCACTAACGCACCAATCAAACCAGGGAGGTAAGCTAGAAAGGATTGCCATGTACCTTCCAAAATGGCTAATGTACCTCCTAGTGCCATAGTAATCAAAAGAACATTAGTTCCGCTGGTATATTAATGTTTGCCATAAATCACCCTCTGCAGCTGATATTTACCTTTAAGATAAAGTTTTAAAGATAGGATGAGAATTAGTAAAGACGTTGGGCCGGTAGTGTAGCTTGGTCTATCATTCCAGCCCGGGGAATCACTTCATCCGGAACGCTGGTAACTCGTGTTCAAATCACGACCGGCCCACCATAATTTTTTCATTCTGGAATCCAAATGATATAAGGTAATATGAAGATAAAGATCGAAATCGGCGACGAAGTACTAAAAGGAGAACTGATCGAGAGCATGAATCCCGAGACATTCGCCGCTCTCGTCGAAGAACTTCCTCTAGAGGGCAAGGCCCAGAAGTGGGGTAAGGAACTCTACTTCCGTGTTCCTGTGAACGTCGAACTGGAAAACGAGAAGCGATATGTCAAGAAGGGCGAGATCGGCTACTGGCCCGAAGGCAATGCACTTTGTTTTTTCTACGGCAAGACACCGGGCAGTCCGTCCGAGAACAAAATCAAGCCTGCGACGGCTGTCAATGTAGTTGGCAGCTTCGAGAACCCGGAAAAACTAGAGAAGTTCGATGGCGGCGTCGAAGTCGAGATCAAAGAAGACTAGTTCTAAGAGAGGAAGCTGGAGATCAGGACGCCCGTATAGTGCGTTGCTATCACGACCACGATCGCTATAGTTACGTGCTCGAGGATCACTTTCCAGGATTCGGTCGGTTCATTTTCTCCGACGTGATAACTAAAAATTCCGATCAGAAACAGTCCCCAGGCCACGCTGACCCATAAAGCTTGAGCCAGTGGCAACAGAATAACAGGAACCATGAAACTCAGAGCAGATACCATCTTGGTTCCCAGTGTCGTAAATGTGGATATCCAGACATGTTTCTGCTTTTCTCCGTCCGCCTCTTCGGAGACGTGAATTCCCAGGGCATCTGACAGTCCATCGGCCACAGCTATGGTCAGTATCCCGCCGAGAACGGCCAGTTCCGACTTGGTTCCCGAGGCCAGTCCGACCATCAGACCGAGCGTCGTGATCACGGCCGAGGTCAGGCCAAAGCTGACTCCTGTCCGGACTGCGTCATGCATAACAATGATAAAAACAAAAGAACTTAAATAGATTGTCCGACAATTAAACAACCACGGGCCCGTGGTCTAACGGCAGGACATCGCCTTCGCAAGATCATGAAAGTCGGTGACTTTCAATTTTTGAAACTACGTTTGCAAAACCGGAATAGGCGAAGACTCCGGGTTCAAATCCCGGCGGGTCCACCATTCCTGATCTGATTCCACTAAAGTTAATAAGAAATAAGAACGAAAAATATCGTGGGTATGTAGGATGAAACTTGAAGAAGGGGTTCTAAACATAGAGAAGAAACTTTCTGGTCTAGACCAATTGGTCTTGGATTTCCTCCGTGTATTGGAATCCGAAAATGTAGAATATGTTATTGTCAGTGGTTATGTGGCCATCCTGACAGGAAGGTCGAGAGGCACAGAAGATATAGATGTTATAATACAGAGTCTCGGAAAGAAAAAAACGGAAAGCTTGGTTGAGAGATTGTCAGAAGATTACTGGTGTATAAATTCAGGTGAGCAGGAAATTTACAGTATGTTAGAAGACGATCTGGCCGTAAGATTTGCCGAAAAGGACGATATAATTCCTAACTTTGAGGTGCGGTTTGCAACCGACAGCTTGGAGAAAGAAGCACTTTCAGAAAGATTAACTGTAAGGATTGACTCAAGAGAAATTTTCATAAGTCCACTCGAGCTTCAGATAGCCTACAAACTTTATCTCAGTTCCGAAAAAGACTTTGAAGATGCGTTGCATCTGTTCAATGTTTTTGAAGATAGTCTGGAAATTGAGAAGCTCGAGAACTACTGTAAAAAACTCAAAGTAAAAGAGGATCTAGATGAACTTAGAGAAGCTTAG
>JBKHHH010000014.1:0-15301 GCA_046539285.1 Candidatus Aenigmatarchaeota archaeon
GGATGTGAGGTTCTGGACCTCATGGCCCAGGTTCGAATCCTGGCGGGGCTACCAATTCACAATCGAGGATAATCATGAAACAACAAAAAATATTTTCGATCTTCATCATCCTGCTCTTCGCAGGATCCGTTGTAGCCTATGCTGTTAACTTTGCTTCTTCATCACAAGGCAACCAAAATAAGCGAGAAGCCAGAGCCCTGCTCCGGCTCAGAATATGCGGTGAGGAAAGAGACATTCCCGAGACGACGAAACAGCTTGACGGCTTCACTTTCCAGTCCAACAGCAGTGGGATTATTTCTTTCCCCCTCGAGGATGACGTCGAACTCGGCCAGGTCTTCGACTGGATGAACGTTTCCTTCTCTCGTTCCGGGGTGATGGGATACAAGAATGAAGACGACGCCTGCAACACCACCTACAGCAACGAAGTCAGTGTCTGGACAGGAAAAGAGGACCAGCAGCTACAGAGAACCAAGTCCTTCCGAAGCTATCGAGTTGAGAACGGAGATGTAATCCTCGTCCGCTACGACTAGTTTACTTAAGGTTGAAGCCTTTAAAGAGACTTTCATTACCCTTTACGACCTTTGCTTCCTTCTCAACCTCGCTTCTCAGATCCCAGTCTGATTTCTTTCCCCTGGCTGCAATGACTGCGTTCTCGCCACGGAGAAGAACTGCTTTGTTTTCCTCCTTGTTTGTGATCTTCTTTGCTGCACTGATCAAGGTTCCGACGTTTTCTATCGGCACCTCTTCCCGTGTGAATTCCTTGTTCTGTTCGAGGACCCTTTCCTCGATCTCTTTTCCGATCTTCTCCTCAAGTCTTTCGATCTCCTTGTTCTCTTTCTTCCATTGCTTGAAAAGTTTCTTCGGGTCAGCAGGCCTGGAAGCAAACTCTCTTTGAGAAAAGCCTAGGTATTCCTGTAGCGAATCTATTTTCTTCTTTTTCTCTTCCCATTCCTGAACAAACCTCTTGACTACCTTGGTCAGCTCTTCCAGGTCTACGTCGAAGATACCGGCGATCTCTTCCAATGTATAGTCCTGAGTATCGATCCATTTCTCTAGTTCTCCTTCCGTTTCTTCCCTCATCTTTCTGTACTGTTCTGCGGCCCGGCCGGACTTGAACTCAAGTCTAATCACGCCGTCCTGGACCTTTGTTGTATTGGTTAAGACCAAGCTTTCTATTTCCAATGTGTTATCGACGTGGGTACCGCCACAGGCCTCGACATCGTTTCCGATTTTGATTATCCGTAACTCGTTTCCCGGTGGTACGCCTCCCTGGTAGATCCGGAAACCATGTTCTCTCTCGGCTTCGGACTTCTTCATAATGTTCTTTTCGACATCTAGTCCCTGTTCTATCATCTCGTTCGCCTTCTTCTCGATCTCTTCGATCTCTTCTTTACTCAACTGCTTGAAATGGGTTATATCCAACCTACCCTTTTTCGTCGTCTTTTTGGCCCCGGCCTGCCAGACGTGGTCGCCCAGTACTTTCCTGGCCGCTCCGTTGATCAGGTGTGTGGCCGAGTGATGTTGCATCAATTGTTTTCTCCGTTTCCAGTCTATTTCTCCTCTGACTTTCTCGCCTTTTCTGAAGCTGACTTCCTCCACCAAATGGAGGATTATCCCACCTTGTTTGATGGTATCGAAGACCTCAGAACCGTCTATCATTCCTTTATCGTTCATCTGACCTCCTTGTGTAGGGTAAAAGCAAGTCTGATCGAGAACAACGTATTTTTTGCCCTTACTTTCAATTATCTCGAGAACTTCGGCCTCGAATTCCGTCTTCTTTTCATCTTCCCAGTAGAGCCTTTTCGTGTCTGGAAGATCCTTTAACTCGAATCCATCTTCTTGACTTTCTTCCTCTTTCTCGGCCTCGTGTCTCTCCGATACCTTTGCGTAGAAGTCCTGTGGTTGCTCTACATCGAGTCCCATTCTCTTTAGAAGCTCCGGTGAGATGCCGTGTGTGTCGTACAGCTCCAACATCCTCTCTTCGTCCAAGTCTTCACTATTCAGCTTGTCCACGATCCGCTCCGCCTTCTTTCTTGTTTCTCTGTACTTTTTCTCTTCATGTCGGATGATCCGCTTCGCGTCGTCGAGGCTCTCTTTCAGTTCGGGGAAGATACCTTCCAGCTCTTCGGCGTGCCAATCCATGACCTCCGCCAGGCTCAAATCCCAGTCGTACCTGTCGATAAAGTCCAGTGCCCGTCGTGCGATGACCCGCAGTGAGTGTTTCTCGCCCGTGTTTGAGGGCAACATCCCGTCGACAAAGGCAACAAGCAGCGATCTGGTATGGTCGGCTACCGAGTAAAGGGCGGCCGAGGGCTCGATCTCTTTTTTCAGTTTCCTTTCATCGACGTCGATCCTCTCGGCTATCTGTTTCCAGACCTCGTCCACGTCCTCGACTTCGTCGTAGTTGAGCAATCCTGAATAAGGTAGAAACTCCTTCCAGACTTCCTTTTTAGGCACTACACCGGTCCGCTCGCGGAGGCGTTCGATGACATGGGGCATGTTAGCCTCGTAGGACGTTTCGGAACCGTGGGTTATCCAGACGATCCTCTCGTGCCCAAGGCCCATGTCCAGGACCTTTGTTTCTAATTCGGAGTATCCTCTTTCCGAATCATCGATCTTCTGGGTGATGTAGACCTGGTTGAACAGCTCCAGCCCGTCGACAAAGAACTCCATACAGGCGCCGAGGTTTCCACCACCACCCCAGGAATCCTCGTGTAGAACTATCTTTTCCTTCGGAATGTTCATACCTTCGATCAACCAGTCCATCATATCCCGGAAGTATCTGTCCTGTTTGTAATCCTTCGGACTGGTGAAAGCGTGCTGGCCGACCATGACAAAGCCTGTGTAGTGGCTGCCGGTGATGCCGACATTGTCGATATCGTTAAACCGGAGGCAGAACTGAGGCACGACCAGTGGATTGGCCGGCGGATCCACCTCGCCAGAAACCACGTACGGTTGGAAGTCATATATAGAAGCCCGGACGAACTCAGTATCATCCCTCCAGCGGGCGGCTACCGGATACCTGTTGATCGGTTCGTAGCCTCTTTCCTCCATGAAGCGGCTGAACTCCTTCCAGGCCGAAACGTAGTCGAACTTCTTGTCGGTCGGCGAGTCGTTGATAAAACTGTATCCGCCGACGCATTCCGTGTCGCCACAGACGTTTCTCTCGTCTAGTGACCAGAAGTATTTGCCACATTTTTTGCATTTATCCCGATTAAAGCCGTAGTTCTTGATTGCCTGGACAGGAAAGAACTTTTCCGGTTTCTCGGAAGCCTCCTTTCTTATTCTTTCCTTGAGCTTGTCAAGTCGATCCACCTGCTTCACCTGTAATAAAATGGTAGAAATAGCTATAAAATAGTAGCTAGGCTAACTGTTGCGAATGACTTCATAGCTAAATGCTCCGTCATTCATCGAACAGCGAACCTAGTCCTTCTGCTGCTTCTTCCTCTTCCTCTTCTTCATCCGCCTCTTCTTCTTCAGCTTCTTCCCCTTCTTCGGATTCTTCTTCTGCGGAAGGAGCTGGTGCGGCACCTGCGGCAGGTACACTAGCCTGTTTGATGGCTTCTTCGATGTCCACATCTTCTAGGGCTGCGATCAGCGCCTTGACGCGTGATTCTTCGACATCGATTCCTGCTGCTTCCAGTACCTTGGTCACGTTTTCCTCGTTGACTTCTTGACCGGCGGAATGTAAGAGCATTGCGCTTTGTACGTATTCCAACTATGACACCTCCTGAGTTTTTGTTTTGAGTGATTTTGCCTCATTGTAGGCCTTCTTGATTATATCTTCGATTACTTCTTCAGTCGTGTAGTCTGAATTAACGGCCAGGTTCCGGGCCTCCGACCAGGCCTTCTGTAGGTTGAACTCGATCGTCTCCTTGGTCGGGTAGCCGGAGTTGATGGCCAGGTTGACAGAGTTTCTATAACCTGCTATAATCTTGTCCTTGTACTCCTCTGCATCTATCTTCAGATCTTCTGGATCAAATATAACGCCGCCTTCCCAGACCGCCTGTAGGTTTAGTCCGATTTCCATCGGCTCCATCTCTAGCATCTTTAACGCGGCGGCCAGTTCTTCGTCGATCTCATCGCCCTGTTCTGCCACGACCGTGTCCTTCTTTACGTGAATCTTGCCTTCTTCGATCGTGGTCGGTATGCCGGCGTTCTGCAGCTTGCCGATGGCCGGTCCGGGGTCCAGTCCTGTGCTTCCTTCGTTGACTACGATCTTGTTCGGTGCTACGTCACCGGCTTTGGCCGGAGCCGAACTCTTGTTCTCCTGTAAGTATTTGTATAGCTGAAAGGGATTCATCTCCGTGAAGACGAAGGCCGATTCTCCGATCAGTTTTTCTTCCAGGTCTCCGATCCCTTCTTTCTCCGCGTCTTCGAGTGCGAAGTGCATCAGAGTCTTTTTGGACATTCGGATATCTGCCTTCCCGTAGAGCTCCTTTCTCATATCCTGGAGCTGCGGAGCCGGTAGCTTGTGCATGTTAATTATTCCGACAACGGGTGTTTCTTCTAACTTCTCGGTCAGTTCTTCTACTTCTTCTTTTTTCCATTCCTTGACCATCAAACCACCCTTACCGGTTTTGACATAGTTAGTTTTAGATATACGGATCCGATCTGCTGCGAACCTTTGGGCAGATTTCTTTCGATCTCCTTGAGAACGGCCTGTGCATTGTCGGCGATCTCCGAGATCTCCATCTCTTCGACTCCGATCGGCAGCTGAAGCAGCGGCTCTTCCCTGAGCTTAACGGATAGACTCCGCTCGCTCTTGCCCAACAGGTCTTCCAGACTGTCGTTGGGTGCGAACGGCTTCGGCATCTTGCCCCGTGGACCCAGAACCGGTCCTAGAACCTTACCTACGGTGGGCATCAGTGGTGCCTCGGCCAGGAAATAGTCATTGGCTTCGGCTATTTCCTTTGCCTTATTCTTTTCACCCTGCAGGTCTTCCAGTTCCTTCTTCGAGAGAACATTAACGTCCATCTTTTTGGCCTCTGATAGTTTGGCCTCGGTGATGACACAAACCTCCCTCTCCTTACCTCTGCCGTTGGGAAGAATAACATCGGAAGAGAACCTGTTCTCCGGATTCTTGAGATCGAGTCCACTGAAGTTTATGATTAAGTCTACTGTCTGTGTAAAGTTCCTCTCTTTGGAATCTTTCAGCTGCTCCACAGCTTCAGTTAAATCGTCTTCGATATCCATTGAATTCACCTCCTACCATCAGAACCGATGGTAGTGAGCGGTTGAGTATGACTTGTTTTTGAGCTTTAACTATTTAAATCTAAGCTTCTTTTTCCTCTTCCTCTTCCATCTCTTCTACGTCCTCGGCACCTTCGCCTTCTTCCTCTTCTTCCGGCAACAGATCTTCGATTATCTCGTAAGGAATCTCTTCGGCCTTCAGTTTCTCGACCATATCGTCCCGGCTGAGCTCCTCTTCACCGCCTTCCATCTCCTTGATCATCTGTTCGGCCTTTTCTCTCCATTCTTCCTCCATCTCTTCCATCTTCTCCTTCATCTCTTCTCTTTCCTTACGGAGAGCTTCCTTCTCTTCCTCTGTCAGTTCCGTCTTCTCGTTTTCTATCTCTTCGTCGTACTTGCCCTCGTCGATCTCACGGCACACTTCTCTCGGATCCTTGTCTTCGACTAGAATACCAGAAGTTAGACAGGCGCCGACGATCTGCTTAACTGCAGATTTCATGTGCGGCGCGTTCAGATCGGGCATCTTGGCCTTGGCGATCTTGATGCACTGTTCGATAAGCATGTTGGCCACCTTCTCCTTTTCCGGATGAGGAGAAAGCGAGTCTAGATCAACCTCTTCCTTGATCATGGCGGAAGTAGGTGGAGTTCCGACTTCGATCTCGAAGTCCTTGCTCTCTTCGTCTACAATTACAGTTACCGGGACCTGCATCCCTTCGAATTCCTTGGTTTCTTGATTTATAGTCGAGACTACCTCACCTATATTTACACCCAACGGTCCTAGCTGTGGACCGAGCGGCGGTCCGGCTGAGGCGCTTCCTGCTTCGACGAGTGCTTTGATTCTCTGTGTCATGGTATCAGTCCTCGGCGCTCTCGAGTATCTTCACGGATTCGACTCCGACTGTGATTGGGATCGGTACCGTGGCCTCGAGTAGCTCCAACGTGACTTCGGAGTTCGATTTGTCGACACGGGTTATCTTACCCTTTTCGCCCTTGAATGGGCCGCCGACGACTTCGACCGTGTCGCCACGTTTGACTTCTATTTCTATTTCCTGGGAAGTTATAAACTTTTCGATGTCCGAGACATCGACTTCCTCGGAAATGATGCCTTTTGCATGTCTTATGTTCCTGGCTAACTTGCGAATATCCATTTCTTTACCTTCGATTATTACATAACCCTTCAGCTCGCTTGGGTGAACAACTGCTTTGATCTCGTATTCGCCTTGGCGGACTTTATCGTTTATAGACCGCATTACATTGGTTTCTCTTCCAATTGTCGTCCGCAATGTCATCAGTGTCATCTTAATACCTCAAACGAGCATTCCTCCGAACTGGAAGATCAGGAAGATTGCGAATCCGATCGCTCCGATGAGGAGAATTCCCAGTCCGGTGACTTTGAAAGTCTTGAAAAATTCCTCTTTCGATGGTTTGGTTGCAACCTTTAAAACTCTTTCGCAACTCTTGAAAAACGATCTTATGTCCATGTTTTCACGTTCCTTGTTCAATTGAGCCTACAGGTATTTGAAATTTCGGGTTATAATTTTTAAATCTTTCCTCTCTAGAAAGAGAAAAATAAGAATAAAGGGAAGGTTGGGACCTTCCACACCCCACAACGGAAGGGTTCTAATCGACAAATTCGATTCCTAGGACCTGTTCGATTTCTCGCTGTTTTTCTTTGGTGAATGTCTTCTTAGGTCCGTAAATCTGTGAGGACTTGACGCCGGTTACAATCAGCATCGTCCTGATTGTCTCCCCCAACTGCTCGACTATCTGGGAACCCCAGATAACCTTTGCATCGTCATGAAGCTTCTCGGAAACCGCTTCCACGATCTCCTGGGCCTCACTGATGGTCGTGTCCGGTCCACCGGTGACGTTGATTAGTGCACCGTTGGCACCTTCGATATCGACATCAAGCAGTGGGTTGGTCAATGCCTTTTCCACAGCTTCTAGAGCTCGGTTCTCTGTGTCGGACTCACCCATTCCGATCATAGCCAGACCACCGCCATCCATTACAGCTCGGATGTCAGCGAAGTCAAGATTGACCAGACCGGGCTTGGTGACCAGCTCTGCGATTCCCTTGACTGCGTTGACTAGGATTTCGTCTGCGACCTTGAACGCTGTTGTCAAGGAAACGTCAGGTACGATCTCCAGCAGTTTGTCGTTGGGAATCACGATCAGAGTGTCGACCGTGGATTCCATCTTCTCCAGGCCTCGGCGTGCGTTGGAAATCCTCTCGTTACCTTCCATGCGGAAAGGCAGAGTAACAATTCCTACCGTCAGAGCACCCATCTTCTGGGCGGTCTCGGCAACGATCGGGGCAGCACCGGTTCCGGTTCCACCACCTAAACCGCAGGTGATGAAGACCATGTCGCTTCCTTCCAGTTTCTCCTTGATGTCCTGCTTCGATTCCTTGGCTGCTTCTTCACCGATATCTGGATTGGCTCCGGCACCAAGACCTTGCGTGATCTCACGGCCGATGAGCAGTTTCTCGTCCGCGTCAGTGTAGAGCAGGTCCTGTGCATCTGTGTTGAACGCCATAGCCTGGGCGCCAACGATGCCGACCTGTGTCATCCGGCTGATTGTGTTTCCTCCGGCTCCACCGACACCGACTACCTTGATCTCTGCTTTTCGGCTCTCCAAGATACTTTTCAGGTCTTCGTCGAGCTCGTGAGAAGTAGTGGAGTCTTGTCCGGCAATTCCTTCTTCATCCTGTGTGACTTGTTCCATTTCGGGCAAAATTTTCACCTCCACTTGAGTCTTTTCAATTTATGTAAAATCATACATTTGATGTCAAACGAATCAAATAAAGCCTGTGAGAGCCTTTTCTCCAAAACGGAGTCATCTCCACGGACTTATAGACTAAATAACACCTCAGAACTATTTAAATGTTTTGCTTGTCTCTGGTTTTAGAGGTCGGTGATATTGTAGGTTACACAGCCACAGGCTTCTTTTAGGTTGCTGTAGCCCTCCTCTTTGGCCATCTGATTCAACTCGGAACCCGAGTCAAGCTCTTTTATTTCTTCCTCGGAAAGGTAGCATAGATTCTTCGATGTAAGCTCCTTGCACCCTTCTTGAAGCTCCTCCTTTTTAGAAGTGGCGCGGTTCCAGATCAAGATTGAAAAGACGACTATTCCGATCAGAAGTATTGCCTTCTGCTGTCTATTCAGATTGATCTTCATCCTTTTCACCTTGTATGAACTCCACTTCTTCCACTTCCGTGTATTCCACTAGCTTGTTCTCGATCTCTTCCTGAATCTGTTCAGGAACTTCCTTCTCTACAGTGACGGTTGCTTTACCGTCTTCAATCTCTACATCGGCCGAATCGCTGAGGTAGTAGCTGACGACCGCCTTGACCTTCTCTTCCTCTTCTTCGATTTTCTCACTGACTTCCAGCTCGTATTCCAGTGTTTTCCCGGCCAGTGGATGGTTGAGATCAACTTTAACTCTTCCCGAGCTGACGGATAGGATACGCCCCACACGACCGTTGATGTTGACCCGCATGCCGGAGTAAGGAGTCATGCCTTGGTCTTCGAACTTTCTTTCCGGATGTGTTTCAATGTTGTCGCTGTCTCTCTCGCCGAAGGCCTTTTCCGGGGGAAGCTCGAACTCTCTTTCTTCGCCTACTTCCATCTCTTCCAGCTGTTCCTCCACGCCCGGCAATACCATTTCGGCGCCGACTATAACCGTGACCGGTTCGTATTTTGCGTTAGGATTGAGTGCGTTTCTCTTTTCGGCTACTTCTTCTTTTGTTGTGTCAAAGAGTTCACCGGACTCCTCTATCTTTCCGATGTAGTTGATCGTTACGAAATCTCCTTTTTTCATGGTATCACAAAGTGTCTTAATATTATCTTTTCTAATCTTTTAAAACTATAGCCGGTTTCCCGGGTCTTGCTTTCCCTGACTTATCCTCCGCACTGTCCTCTTCTTTCTCCACTATGACCTCGGTATCGAATACTTTCTCGAAGTGATCTTTCATCTCTTTCAGCGACTCCATTTCCTCTGCCTCCATCATCACTTCTTCCTTTTCATGCTCCCTCTTCAGCTCCTGGAAGTAACTCGCTGCCCTGTCGCCCCGACTCCTGAACTGTTCCTTCTTCATCAACTCGGACAGCTCCTTGTCTTTCTGGACAGCCGTCTTCATTTCACGTTTCCAGCCGGCCGCTACAATAATCTTGACCTGCTCCGGCTCCTCTATTCCTGTTATCTCCTTGATCTCCCGGATGTCGTCCTCTATGGTATCGCCAAGTTCCTTGCCCCTTTCCGCTACCTCGTCTACCAGCTCCTCTTTCACTTCCGGCCAGTCTGCTTCCGAGACA
The DNA here is from genome assembly GCA_046539285.1 of Candidatus Aenigmatarchaeota archaeon. Classification (GTDB taxonomy): domain Archaea; phylum Aenigmatarchaeota; class Aenigmatarchaeia; order PWEA01; family PWEA01; genus JBKHHH01. Next base: position 9,507 of record JBKHHH010000014.1, read on the forward strand.
AATCCTTCGCCGCCTATCTCTTCCCATAGTTCTTCGCAGAGATGTGGTGTAAAGGGCGTCAGTATTCTGATCCAGATTTCGATTACTTCCTCGAAGACGTCTCCGTTGAGAACTTCCTTTTTGTTTACATAGTCTTTGATGTCGTTGAAGGCCGCGTAAAAAGCGTGGTTTACGGCTTCCATCAATTCCAGTCGCTCCAGCGCATCGTCCGTGTTCTCGATATGCCTTTGCATTCGGGAGAGGATCCAGCGGTCAAGAACGTCCCTTCCACCTTCCTCGCCCTCTTCGATCATGTCTACGTATTTGAACAGTTTCTGAAAACGAGAGGAGACGTTTTCTATTGTCCTGTCGACTTCTTTTTTCCCGAACTTTATATCGTCCCAGGGGCTTGATTTGGCGTACATACCCAGCCGCATCGCATCGACCATGCCGCCCTTGGCGATCTCTTTCATGTTGTAGCCATTTCCCTTCGAAGCCGAGACCTTGTTTCCGTTTTCGTCCAGGACCATGCCGTGGATGGTGATTCCCTTTGGCCAGTCCTCCTCCTCGAAGAGGGCCGCGTGCTGGAAAATCATGAAGGAGAGATGGTTCGACAGGTGCTCGGTTCCGGCAATCCTCATATCCAGGGGATACCAGTAGAGGAACTCCTCGCGCATCTCCTCAAGTATTTCACTTTCTACTTTGCAGTCCTCCGGATCTCCCTTGCCCCAGAAGACGTAGTCGAAGACCGAGTTGTCAAGGTCGTCCGCAGCCAGGTTTTCTTGATTGATAGTCTTTGCTATCGTATAGTATGTCATATAAATAGTGGAGTCGGACAGCGGTTCGACCATCCACTTTTCGTCAAAGGGTAGTTCTGTCCCCAGAGTTTTTTTCCGGGCGCAGGGCTTGTCGCCCATCCAGTCATCGATATAGTAGTCCAGCTCTTTACGATACTTTTCTGGTATTACCTTTGCCTTCTCCAACAGGCTCAGCGATCTGTCCTTCCAATCGCGGTCCGAGTACTTGAGGAACCACTGGTCGTCGACCAGCTTGACTACACCCCTGGCACCACACTTGCAGAGGACAGGCTTGCTGGTGTCGTAATAGATAGCAGCCATGTCCCTTGTCAACATATCTTCCTTTACCTTGTCCTTGATCTCCCCGACCTTTTTTCCGGCGTAGGTGGTGTTGTCTTTGAGAACGCCCTGGTGGAACTCCTTGCGGTAAACTTCCTTGGTCGCCTTCTCCAGTTTTCCTTCGTCCAGACTGTCGATTCCCATCTCCTCTGCTACTTCGACGGCCGGATAGTCTCCATAGTTTTCGAGGTCAATCAGGCTGATGTAATCAAAGTCCAGGTCCTCTTTGTCGATGCTGTACTTGTTCAAGACATCTTTCCTTCCCTTCAGTTCCTGGATCGCGATGTGATCGTAGGGCGCGTGTGCCGGTACGGACATCACGACTCCCGTGGCCGAATCACCTTTGACGAACTCGGCCGGTAGTATGATTACATCCTTTCCAGTGACCGGGTTTTCACAGTATTCGCCGATAATATCGTCAACGGAGAACTCCCTGATCAGGGACAGGTCTTCCTTCTGATGCTTCATCTTCTCGTATGCTTCCCGGCTGAGCAGCCACTCTTCATCCTTAACGCCGGCGATAACGTAGTCCAGATCGGGGTTTAGAAACATGTTGGTCACGCCGTAAACGGTCTCCGGCCGCAGCGTTGCCGCAGGCAAGATTATTTCTTCCCCCTTCACTTCGATGCGGAACTTGTAGGCGATGTATTCTTCGGCTTCTGCACCCTGTGATTCGTCCTCGACGTCGTTGTCGCCCAGAGGCATCTCCTGCTCCGGGCACCAGATAACCGGATATTCTTTCTGTTGGACGTAGCCCAGCTCCCTCAAACGAGAGTACTGCCACTGGATGAACTTTTTGTACGTGTCGTCAATGGTCATGAACTCACGACGCCAGTCGATCGAGCAGCCCACGGTCTGCAGGCAGCTCTTGTAGCTGAGGTCGGATTCGGTGGCAAAGAAGCGGACGTACTTGTAAGGATCCTTCAATTTTTTGACCTCTTCTTCTGGTACCCCGGCTTCTTTCAGCTTGTCAATTGTTTCCCGGTTGCCCTTGCGTATCTTTTCGGCCTTGATCATGGCCGGGTTGCCGGTGCAGTGCCAGCCCATCGGGTAGAGAACATTGAAACCTTTCATCCGCTTGTAGCGGGCGATGGCATCGTCGAAGAGGTAGGCGCGTGCGTGTCCGTGGTGTGTCGGACCGGAAGGATAGGGATAGGCGTGGGCCAGGAAGAACTTTTCCCTGTCTTTATCTACGTCGGCCTCGAAAATTCCTGCTTCTTCCCATTTCTTCTGCCATTTTTCCTCGACCCTCTTCATATTCTTTTCGTCCATAGCAACACTTTAGAATATTTTGACCGGAGATTTATAGATTTTGCAACTGCTCGTCTAGAGCAGCAGAACCAGTAATATTAAGGTGAGACCGGAAGCCAAGCAGAGCAGGTCTCTTGTGCGTCCCTTTCGTCCCTTCATATCAGAATCTATTATGCGAGATGGTTTATAAATGTTTTCTCTGGAAAGGCTTAAATAGTGCTCTCCTTTCTTTTTATTTGATGAAGAGTCGAATCATCGATGTTACCTCGGAACTGGTCCTGACTGAAAAGGCGGAAGAATGGTGCAGTTTGCCCTATCCCGATCACCCGGGCGGTTGTCCTAACTACGGCGAGAAGGAAGGCTGTCCGCCCGATGCACCAGACGTTGATAAGTTCATTGATCTGAACCGAAGACACTGGTTCGTCGTCGTCCGCTTTGATCTCGGTTCCTTTGAAAAGAAGATGAAAGACAAGCATCCCGACTGGACGAGCCGACAGGCCCGCTGCTTACTCTACTGGCAGAACTCGGTTCGGAAGAGATTGAGAAAAGAGGTGAAAAGATTCAAGGAAGACCACCCGGAAACAGTTTCGACAGAGATCCCGGAAGCGATGGGCGTCCACGTCCTGGCCACAGCCCGGAAGTTCGACATTCCGATCCGTAAAGATCCGGAGAAGTACGTCTACAAGATAGCTCTGGTCGGCTATCCTGCTTAGCCAACTTATAAATAATTAAAGAAAGTCTATAACACAAGAGTGGGCGCGTAGCTCAGCTTGGACAGAGCACTGGCCTTCTAAGCCAGGGGCCGCGGGTTCAAATCCCGCCGCGCTCGCCACTATTGTTCATCTTTTGTCGGACCTTTTTCGAAAAGGTCCTTCCTGGATCCCGCCGCGCTCGCCATAAACCTTTTAAGCTTTAATTACCAAATAGTTTTTACATGCCAAGGATTCTATCTGTGGCGTCAGGTAAGGGGGGTGTCGGTAAGACGACGATAGTCTCCAATCTAGGCGCTACGCTGACCGAAGCAGGCAAGGACGTGACGATAGTAGATGGCAATCTGACAACTGCCAATCTTTCCCTGCATCTTGGCATACCATTTTCTCCCGTGACACTGCACGATGTGCTCCGGGGCGATGCACATATCGACGAGGCTAGATACATCCATCCGTCTGGAATCAAGGTAGTTCCTTCCGGCATTGGCATCGATGACTTAGAAGGAACCGATTCCCGTGACTTGCCTGTCTTTTTGCGGGATATGATGGACGATTCTGATTTCGTTATTCTCGATACGGCGGCCGGTCTCGGACAGGAGACAATTTCCACGTTGGAGGCCTCGGACGAAGTGCTGATCGTAACCGAGCCGACCATGCCTTCGGCGACGGATGCTTTAAAGACGAAGAATCTGGCCGAGAAGCTGGACGTTGGAATCGCCGGACTAGTCATCAATAGGACGTCGGGTACGAAGGGCGAGCTCAACGAAGAAGAGATAGCCGACATGCTTGATGGCGTTCCTGTTCTGGCCAAGATTCCTCACGACAACAAGATCATTGAGTCACTGTCGAAGAAAAAACCGTTGATTCATCACAAACCACATTCACCGGCCGGTAAGGCAATTCAGAAGCTAGCCTCTGAAATAGTGAAAGAGGAGATCAAGCTGGAAAGAGAAGCCAAGGGACTCTTTGAAAAGATAGCAAACTTCCTAAGAGGATAATTTTATTTTTTCTAGGTCGATTTCGAAGGCCACTGCTGGTTTTTCCAGTCTCCAGTTTTCCAGAACCTGCGGGTGGATTTCTCCGATAATGCCTATCTCTTCGCCGTCGGCAATTATTTTACCAGACCTGTTACCGAGATAAGTTCTACTTTCCTGATCCTTTATTTTTACATCCTTGTCGAGAATCTCGAGAAGTGAGATCACCCTTGAAGCGAGATCAGCGTAGTTTATCGTTCCGTCGCAGATCAGTCCGGAAAGCTTCCTTTTGTTTCTGGCACCGGTCTCTTCTTTACTAACTACTTCAACTACGTCTCCGATTTCGAATATTTTCTGAGGATAGGAACGATGTTGATTCTGACCGAGAACCTCCAGAAGACCGGGCATTATATTTTTCCTGCAGATATTGTGTTTTTCGGATAGCGGGTTCTCCATTTCTGCTACTTCCTCCTCTCCTTTTTCCATCCTTTCGAACTGCTTGTCTTTGCTGGTCAGAACAGAGGTCTTGACCTCCTGGAACCCAAAGCCGATCATGAGTTCTCTCATCTTTTCCGAGAACTCTTCTACATCCTGTGGATCGCCGATACCAGGGACCTCGGGAATGTGGGCTCCGAAGTTGCTGTAGCCGTGGCTGATGGCCGCGTCCTCGACAATATCTATCGGGTGCATTATGTCCGTCCTGTAACAGGGGATCGACACCTTTCCATCAGAATAATCAAGCCCCATGCCGCGAATTAATTCTGCGAACTCCTCCCGGGACAGGTCAAGGTCCAGCAATCGGTTGACGTATTCAAGGTCCACTTCCATCTCTTTGTTGCTTAGGTTAGGGCGTTCCTCACCGTCGACGGAAACAGTTTCTATTTCTCCGCCTCGCTCCGCCAGAGAGGTGACTACCACGTTCAGGGCCTGTTCGACTGATTTACGGTCGGTTCCTGTCACGTCAATAAAGATATTTTCTGTTTCTTCACTGACTTCGGTTAGTTTTCCGTTTATCACAGGAGGGAAACTGAGTACTTCGCCGTTCTTGTCGACAATGATCGGCCATCTCTCGTTTCCTTCCAGTATTTGAGTATAGTTCCCTTTCGGATGCTTCTCTCCTATCTCCTTCAGGTTCATCTTCTCTTCGGCCTGAAGAGGAACGAATTCGATTTCTTCCGGTTTGACTCCCCTGTAAGTGAAAGGTGGTTCCACCTTGTCCAGGTCGTGGATCCCGATAGCTATCTTCTTTCTACCCCGGCCAAAGGTCTGGTGTATCTTTTCTTGGACCTGCATCAGTGATCGGAGAACGTCGTCGTTCAGTTTTATGTTCCGGATAACGGCCGCGGATATACAGGGTCTAACGGGGTCGACACTCTTCTCTAAGTTCAGTTCAATACCACTTTCCGTGCTCTCGTATTCTTTAATTCCTTTCTCCAGACCGAAGAAATAACGCAGAGCCCGGGCGAAGCCTTCTACGGAGAGCAGGTCCGGTCGGTCGGGAAAGATCTCGTAGTCCACTTCCTCTCTGTTGATCCTCTCCAGATCGCATCCCAACATTGGAACCTTGTTTTCCAGCAGGTCCTTATTCAGGTCCTTTCCGGTCAGTTCTTCTAGTTCTTTGATATCGAAGCTTGCGACAGGCATTATAGCTTCGCCTCCTTGAGCATTTTTAGATCGTTTTCGAAGTAAAAGTTCCGTATATCACTTAGACCCTGTTTGATCATCGGCAGTCTCTCCAGACCCAG
>JBKHHH010000015.1:0-13155 GCA_046539285.1 Candidatus Aenigmatarchaeota archaeon
CAAGGCTCTTCTGGCCGAAAGGGTGTTGAAGAAGGTTCTGGAAAAAGGCGAAGACTATGGGAGTAAAGAGGACGGAAAAACGGCCGTCGTCGAGTTCCCGGCCCCGAATACGAACAAACCTCTTCACATCGGCCACCTGAGAAACATGGCTCTCGGAGATTCAGTTTCCCGAATGCTGGAGAAAAGAGGTTTCGATGCAAAGCGTGTAAACCTATACAACGACCGGGGAATCCATATCTGCAAGTCGATGCTCGCCTACCAGAAATGGGGTAAAGACAGAGAACCAGACAAGAAACCGGACCACTTCGTCGGCGACTACTACGTGATGTTCGGTCGGAAAGCAAAGGATAACCCGGAACTGAAAGACGAGGCTCAGGAAATGCTCAGAAAATGGGAAGAAGGGGATGAAGAAACGAGAGAGCTCTGGAAAAAGATGAACAACTGGGCGATGGAAGGTATAGAGAAGACGTTCGAGAAGTTCGGCGTTTCCTTCGACAAGGTATACTACGAAAGCGAGACCTACGAAAAGGGAAAGGAAATAGTCAAGAAAGAACTGGAGGAAGGAAGGTTCTACGAAAAAGAAGACGGTGCCATAGCCGCCGACATGGGAGATCTAGGAGAAAAAGTACTGCTCAGATCGGACGGAACGTCCGTCTACATTACACAGGATCTATACCTCGCTCTAGTGAAATACAAAGACTTCGATTTTGACAGGTCGATTTACGTGGTCGGGAACGAACAGGATTATCACTTCAAGGTTCTATTCCGCCTTCTGGACCAGCTTGGCTTCGAGTTCGCAGACGACTGCTATCATCTAAGCTACGGCATGGTCAACCTACCGAGCGGTAAATTGAAATCGAGGCAAGGAAAGGTGGTCGACGCCGACGACCTGATTGAAGATCTGGAAGAGATGGCCAAAGAAGAGGTAGAAAAGAGACATGATCTCGGAGAAGATGAGGTGGTGAACCTGGCCGAGAAAATCGGACTGGGGGCGCTAAAGTTCTTCCTGCTCAAGTACTCACCGAGAAACGACTTCACTTTCTATCCGGAGGAATCCGTTTCTTTTGAAGGCGAGACCGGGCCCTATGTACAGTACTCTGCCGTCCGAGCTCAGCGAATACTAGAAAAGGCTGGAGAAGAAGGGAAAGGAAACTACAGCTTACTGAACGAGGAAGAAGCCTTTGGCCTGGTCAAGCGGATGGACAATTTTCCTCAGGTTCTGACCGAAGCGGCATACAACCACAAGCCGCACCTTATCGCAAAATATGCTTTTGATCTGGCCCAGGAGTTCAACTCCTTCTACGAAAAGTATCCGGTTCTTCAGGCCGAAGATGAGGAAACAAAGGACGCAAGGATAAAGCTAGTCAGGTCCTTCCATACTGTAATCACTTCCTGTTTAGGTCTCCTGGGGATAGAAGTCCCGGAAAAAATGTGAAACTTACCTTCTATTGTTAGGACATTTTATCTTAACAGTTTCTGTTCCGTCCTCCAAAGAAGGGTCTAGTCTGAATGTAACGTAATGAGAATCGAAACAGCCGTAACCGTCCTCGTACTCCCAATGAAAGTCTTTGATTCCCTCGAGTTCTTCCATCCTTTCGTACAGCTCTTCTACCTGATTTATTGCTTCGTCGGAATCAAGAAAGGGTCTGGGAAGTATGTTTATCTCCGCCTTTTTCGAGAAACTGTTTCCGTTCGACAGGCTAAGGCTATGAACAATATATCCTTTACCGAGGAAATCCTCAACGTAGTCCTTCATCTGATTCCGTGTTTCAAACTCACGGGAGAAATTATCGCCTTGACCATCGTTCGAAATCAAGGAGCGGGCCGATTCCGTTACCTTATCGAATGACTTCGATATTCCATCGATATATTTCATCATAGTAAATTCGGGCAAGATACCACCTTTTGGACAGTTCAGGTTAACTGAAAAATAGACACGGGGGTGTCCTGGTACTCCACTAATAAATTATCAAAGCTGGTTTATAAATATACAGTTAGTCCATCGTCGTTAAAGGTTGAGCATGATGTATCCGAGGAGGACCAAAAATGTACCTACAGCACCGGTGAGATACCGCAGCTGTTCTTCTTTTTGCTGAGTAATTGGTTGCCAGCCGCCTCTCTCCTCCAGAGCCTGAAGAATGAAGTAGGCGAAAATAGTACACCAGCCGACAATCCTAACGATATGCCACCAATTCATTATAGAAAAGATTGGCTCCGATTCTTAAAATAAGCTAGGAAAAGAAGTCCTTTATTTCCTGCTCCGGCTCTTCGGTCGCGGTCAGATTCCAGGCCGAAAAGAAGTCCTTGTACTTCGATCTCAGATAACGGTTGTCCATGAGAACCGCCACTCCCCGGTCACCCTTGCTCCTTATCAGGCGGCCACAGGACTGGGTTACTTTGATCAAAGCCGGATAGAGATAGGCATAGTTCCAGCCCTCATCGAACTTTTCCTTGTAGTAGTTGATGGTCGACTTGATCTCCAGGTCCGGATTGGCCAGGGGAACACCGACGATTATCACCCCGTTCAGAGCATCCCCAGGCAGGTCAATGCCTTCGTAGAAGGACCCGCCCATCACACCGAAGAGCGTGTTCCGATCCGAATCTCTAAACCTATCGATAACCTGATTGCGCTCTTCCTTGTCCCAGTCACTGTTCTCCACGATCACATTCCTGTCCATCTTCAGCTCTACGTTATGGAGGAAAGAGTAACTGGGGAAGAAAACTATCGAGTTCCCAGGTATTTCCTGCACACAGTCCTCGACGGTATCGGCGATCTTTCGATACTGATCGCTGTCCCTCTGACTGTATTTGCTGGTCACCTCGGGATAGACTACCACCTTTCTGTTTTCCTCGGGAAAATCGGATTCGTACTCCCTGGACATGGTCCGGCTCTCTTCCATTCCCAGCAAATCTTCGTACATCTCCATCGGTTTCATCGTCCCGGACATCAGGATAGTGCTGTGAGCGTTGGCTATCACGTTCGACGAAATCAGCGAGGGATCGAGACAGACATAGTCCAACGATAGATATCCTTTATCTCCGCTGCGCAGAATCCGGGCAAAGCCTTCGTCCTCGCCTCGCCACTCCTTGAGGAAAGAAGCTATGGAATCAAGGAAGGACCGTTTCTTTTCTTCCAGGACACGGTCCACACCTTCTTCAAGCCTGTCGATCAGCTCGTCGTAGTCACAGATTCTTTCGATCTTGCGGACCAGACCTTTTTTGGGAAAGAAACACTCGTCCTCGACATCGTCTCTCAGTTCCTTGAACTCACTGTAGATCTCTTTGAGGTCGTTCTCCAGTTGCCAGAACTCGAGTTCTTCGGCCTCGTCTATCGCGTTGCTCAGGATGTAGGTGCTCAGACGCTGGGACATCATGCTCCTCAGTCTTGTCGGTAGATTATGTGCTTCGTCCACGATGACCACGCAATCCTCGAGACCGACGTCGATTTTCTTGAGTATACTGGTCTCCTCGGAAGAAAAAACGTGAAAGTAGTCGCAGACCACGGCCTTCGATCTCTTCATCAGCTCGACCGTTATCTCATAGGGACAGAACCGGGAAAAGTTCTTCTTTATCTCCTCACTTTCCTTGGGCTCGTCTATCTCCTTTATCTTCTTCTTGGCCATGCTGGTCAGCTCGCGGTTCTTGTCCACAGTCTTCGTATAGAAATCACAGGTTCGCTTCTTGCGAACGTGCGCGCAGTAGGAGGAGAAATCGGAATGCGGAAGTTCGTTGATACCGGCCGCGGAACACATGTGCTTCTTGCCAATCAGATCGGCGGCCATGAAGTCCCCGTTCTGGGCCATCTTTTTCAGGGTGTCGATGGCCATCATATGCTGCGAATGTCGGTTCGTGAGAAAAAAGACGTGCTTGTCGTTGTCCAGGGCATACTGCAGCGCCGGCGTTAGAACACCGGCCGTCTTGCCCAGGCCGGTCGGCGCGTGTGCAATCAAGTTCTTTCCGTTTTCGACGGCCTGCTCGACATCTTCCATCAGCTCCTTCTGTCCCTGGCGCGGTTTTTCGTGCGGAAACATACCCTATATGATACGTCAGTCTGACTTAAAAAATTGGAAATCGGCAGTTTTCAAAACTGATCGTGGTACTTTATATTCTTGCTGAATGGTCCTTCCTCACCGCATTCAGGACATTTTCTTTTGTCCTTCTCTAGGGCTGGATTAAGCTCTACTTCTCGATAGCAGTTCAGGCAGGTATGTCTCCAGTTACCGCTGATATCCTTGTTCTCATTCATACAAATCAAGAATAATCAGGAACTTAAAGATTTATACCTGAGGGTCGTTTTCGGGCTGGAAAGAATTCGTTTAGCGTCGATCGTCGAAGGGAATGCACGTAGATTTATATACAAGCCTCGTCAAAGAGAAAACAATGAACGGAGAAGATAGGAAAGTCTGTGTCGACCTGGACAACGTGGTTTACAAGACGACGGAGTCGTTAGAAAGGATGATCAACCAGGAAGAAAAGAAGCGTCTGATATCCAAGACGATGAAAAAGATAGAAAGGGGCGAGGACCCGTCCTGTCCCGAACTGGAAAAAAAGACGGAGAAGCTCTGGGAAGAAAACTGGAGAGATATAGAAATGAACGAGGGGGTAGGAGAACTAATCGGGACCTTGGAAGACCTTGGCTTCGATATAGAGTTCGTTACCGGGGTGGGTGATGTTAATAAAAAAAGGAAGTCCCTCGAGAAAAATGGGCTTGGATCCTACAATCTGAAGTTAACAGAAGAAAATAAACTAAACTTGGATTTCGACATATACATCGATGACAATCCCTATCTAATGAAAGCGATAGAGAGTGACAACAACGGCACAGAAGGATACATGCCTGTCGGGATCCTCAGCCAGTTTTACGAGGACGTGAACGGCGACTTCAACGAATATGAAAAGGTCTTTAAAGCCGATGACCTTAAGGAGATATCTTCGCTGATAGAAGAAAGATACGACCCTTCGATGAAATCAGGAAAAGATCTTGCTGCGTATGCGTGAGACATCGTTTTTGCTTAGCGAATCCTTTATCTCCCTCATCCTGAGGATGAAATCTCTCAACTCATCGGGATCGATCTCAACATCCTTGTTCTTCAGATAGTACTGGTTTTCGATCCTCAGTTCCTTGCTATCTTCCAGCTCCCCGACTATCTCCTCCGGGAGGATGCCGTGGTCATGGAGCCAATTAGCGATCTCGATCGAACAGTCGTGGATCTCAGACTTGAGGCCGATACGCATCATAAGTGCATAGAGAGCGAAGTACTCGATGTAATACTTGGTTGTCGCCAGCCAGACCTTCGACTCAGATTCTCTGATCTTCTTGAGGACTCGGAGACTCTCCTCGGCATTCTCTATGTATTCCTCGGCGATGTTCTCGCTGGGTTCTACCTTCTTTATGCCGTGCTTCTGTCGCTTACACCAGTCCAATTTTGCCATATAAATCACCGAACAGCTGAACAAACAGATCCGAATTGTTAAAGATAATGTGTTTCCTCAACAGTTCCTTCAGAAAACTTTTATTCAGCTCCTTTTTATTTTTAACCTGTACTTTATGGATTTTCTTGTAGGTTTTTCCGAACTTATCCAGAACACCTTCCAGTTCATCATCGCATTCACCGATCACGAAGAGGTCTATGTCGTTGCCCTCCCTTCCCACAGCATAGGAACCAAAGACCAGGAAGGAATGCGTGGAGAAAAAGTCGCTGCACTTTTCGAAAAGTCTCTTCACCATCCGATTCTCCTCGAGACGGGAAAACAGATTGAATTTCTCCGCGAGGCCCAGATAAGTGAAGGTCAACGGGTTTTCGAGATTCAAACGGTATGTGGTGTGTTTCTTCCTTTCGTCCTCCGTGATAACCTTTTCTTGGATCAACTGAACAAGGTACCTCTTGACCGTCTGATGAGGCTTATCCAGCTCTCTTTCGAAGTCAGCGAGCAACATCGTCTTCTGGTAGTCGTAGAGATAGGGTATTAAAATATCCCATTTAGTAAATTTTCTTACCATATGATTAAAATTATTACTGATGTTATTTAAAATTAATCCTTCTCCAGAACAAAGATCTCCCTTGTCAGGGAGCCGTGAACCTGTTCCTCAAATTTTTCTACGATCCGAAAGGACGTCTTCGACTCTCCTACAATATACTCGAAGTCAAGCCGTTTTGGAGCACCTATTACACATCTCTTTCCTTTCTTGAGCACCTTTTCGAACTCTCTGAGAGAAACTCGGTACAGCTCTTCGATCCGCTCACCTCCGACCTTCGATGCTATTCCATACGGTGGATCAGTAACTATGGCATCGAATTTTTTCTCCCATGATCGAGAAAGACTCTGTACTGTGCATCTCTTCAGCTCTGCCTCGAGATTGAAGTAGTCCAGATTGATCCGACAACCTTCGACCATCTCGATATCTGCATCGGAGCCGTAGGTATCTAAGTCCAGAAGCGAGGACTCGATGAGGACTCCACCGGTTCCACAGAAGGGATCGAGCAGTTTTCCACCTTCACTGATTTTGCTCAGATTTATCCAGCACCGCGATTCGCGCTGTGGCAGTGAAACAGGCCGGCTGAAGGGTCGGACCTCGTTTCTCCTTTGTTGAAATGGCTTGGGGTCGAACTTATGTAGCAGCCGGCCGGCGTATATTTTTTCGTTTCCGATGAAAAAGTAGAGAACTGTATCGGGATCCTGGAGATCTACGTCTTCCATATAAGGATCGAGTTTATGCAAGATCTCCTGTTTGGCTCCTCTGAAATCTCCATCGAAGTTATGTTTTTTGAACCGGGCAGCCACGCTGCCCTCAATTACCGACCCCGCATCAAAGGGAAGGTCTTCACCCAAATCGAACTCTCCCAGCCACTCCAAAAGAAGATGTGCATAACCGAGTCTTTTCAGTTTACTCCATTCATCTGCAGTTCCAACGACCAATCTTCCGTCTCTCTCCGTGACTTTAAGACCAAGTGTTTCCGCTTCTTTGACCGGCATCACAGGATGAAAACCACCGGTATAGAGCAAAACTTTCATTGTATCTATTTAATTATATATTTGACAATAATAAACATGATCGACGCGATCCGTAAGAGAAGGAGCTGCCGTTCCTTTGCAGACAGGGAAGTCGAGACGGAAAAACTGGAGGAGATTCTCAAAGCAGCGAGCTTCGCACCCTCCGCTCACGGGAGATATCCCTGGGAACTCATCGTGGTCAAAGACGATGAAACCAGAGAAGAGCTGTCCAAAACATCGCCGTGGGCGAAATTTATAGCTGAATCGCCGGCCGTGGTCGTAGTTATCGGCGACGAAGAAAATTCCTCGTACTGGATCGAGGACTGCTCAGTCCTGGCGGAGAACATACAGCTCGAGGCGGCGAACCAGGGTCTTGGATCCTGCTGGGCTCAGGCCAGAAATATAGAAAGTCCTGGAGGGAAGGATACGGAGGAAGAAGTCCGAGAAGTTCTCGAACTACCGGAAGACAGACGAATACTCTGCATGATAGCAATCGGTTATCCGAATAGAAAGAAAAGTCCGCATTCCGACGGGGACTACAAAAAAGAAAGGATAAGCTTCATCGACTGATCAGGCCAGGTCCTTCTCGAAGTATTCGTTCATCTTTACCCGTAGCTTCGGGTATCTCCTGAAAATTCTCAGGGCTCCGTGGCCGCTACCTATCTCGACGTTGTCGGCAATCATCTCGGCCAGATGCTTTGGAACACCCTTTTCCTGTAGTTCCTCCGCGGAATCGTCGAGGAACTTCCTGACGAAATCCAGGGCGCTCGTCGATTCTCGCCAATACTCTGTAACCCACTTATCGTCCTCGATCAGAAGATTGTGCTCGCCTTTATATCTCTTCACGAAGCGCTTCGAGTTTCTTCTATCAAAGACCGAAGGACCAACTCTCTTGTCCACCCGGGGCAGTTCATCCACTTCCAGCTCAAGGATCAGAACGCATTTTCCTTCCTCGTTCCAGACGTCTTTTCTCATGACCTCAAATCCTTCCTCTTCCAGGACCTTTTCTATTCTGTCGTTCATCTTGCGCATCTGAGGGAAAATCACATCTTGATGAGCGTCCGGTTCGTTAAATTTGACCAGTAGAAAGTCGGTTCCTCGGGCCTTTATCTTCGTCTTTAGCTCATGCATCGGCATCTCCCTTTCTTTACTTCCGAAAAACGTCTCTCGGTCAGGGTTTTCAACAAACTCTCTTGCCGCCTTTCGAAACATAAAGAACTTTTCCGAGGAAAGAACCGAGGCAACGTTACGGTCCTTATCTACCGGATCGATAGTTATCAGGACCGATTTTTCAAACTTGTCGTTTCTGAGATAGCTTTCGGACTTGAAGTGTTCGGCCGGGTCCACAACGTGACCGGATTTCCAGTCCTTGGCTTCTTTGACCAGATTCTCGAAGTCACCGTACTCTGCAATCAAGAGTTCGCAGAGATAGCCAGAGAAGCCCTCGGTCTTGAGGTCACTGCCATAGAGGCCATGTTCCTTGCAGAACTTCTTGAGCAGTCGGACCTGATCGGTCTGATTGTGGTTTAGGTTGTTCTCTATCCAGCGTACATGCCAGGGCGTTCGATCGACGCTGCTCTTTATCTCATCTGCATTTACATCGTAAGCAGGAACGATGTCGACTTCATATCCATTTATTTTTCCCTGAACATAGGGATGTTCGGCGTATGCGATGTCCCATACTCCGTCCAAATTATCGATTATTTTTTTCGCCGCCTCGTTGCCCTTCTCTTCCAGATCCTCTCGGCTTACCTCTTCGTCAAAAAGGAGAAAGAGGTCTATATCTTTCTTGCTCCGAAGCCATGTGTCTTTGGAGATGGAACCGCAGAAAAGAGGTTCATATCCGTACTCTTCGCGGAACTTTCGGGCCGTATCCTTTATCCGTTTACAGGTTTTCTCAAGATGGTTCTCTTCATCGGAAGTAGGTTTTATCTCCTCAAGGATTCCCTCCAGTACGTTCTTCATATCTATCACTAACTATTGGGGGTTCTTATTATAAAATTGTAAACCAGTTGAACAACGACAGATGACGAAGTAGGCCGAAAGATTTATAAGGGAGAACAGAGAAACATATACTTCACCATAGAAAAATTTTTAATTACTGCCTCGATTACTCCTCAGCAGTGAAAACTGATACCCAAACTTTTATATAGTAGAAACACAAATATTGTAATCACTGAGGAGTGAAAAAATAAAAACAAATGTGATATAATGGAAGGTCGACAAAAAAGAGCCAAATCTCAAAAAGTATGTCCTGAATGTGGCTCGACCAACTTCGAGGAGAATAATTCTAGAGGAGAACTGGTCTGCTCGGAGTGCGGTAGGGTTATTGAAGAATCTATGATCGATCTGACTCAGGAATGGCGAGCCTTTGACGAGGAGCAGAGATCCAATCGGGCGAGAACCGGTGCTCCGCTGACACCTACTAAACATGACAAGGGTGTTACGACCAAGATCGGTAAAGGTCCTGGTGAACTGTTCAAGGTTTCACCGGGCAAGCGAGCCCAGTACTCTCGTCTAACAAAATGGCAGTCGAGGATCGTCAAATCCAAGAACAGGAACCTTTCCTTCGCTCTTTCCGAGCTGAAGCGGCTGGTTTCCTATCTAGGACTACCGTCCAGCGTCCACAAAGAAGTAGCAAGACTTTACGAAAAGGCCGTGGACAAGGGACTGGTCCGAGGCAGATCGATGGAAGCTGTCGTCGCCGCACTGATTTACGCAGTGGCACGTCAGCAGAAGACGCCGCGGACACTTGACGAGATCACCGAAGCTTCCGGCGTTGACCGGAGGGAGATCGGACGGACGTACAGATACGTCTGCCGTGAACTTGGTATCAGGATCCTGCCTTCACAACCGGAGGACTACATTCCAAGGTTCTCCACGATGCTCGGGCTCTCCGACGAGACCCAGGCCAAGGCACTTGAGATCCTGGAGGAAGCCAAGGACTACGATATCACTTCGGGTAAAGGTCCTGTCGGCGTAGCCGCAGCCGCACTTTACATCGCTGCCGTACTCAAGGGGGAAAAGAAGACGCAGCGAGAGGTCGCGGATGTGGTTGATGCGACAGAGGTCACGATCAGGAACCGCTACAAAGAGATGATCGAGGCTCTGGAGATCGAAGACGAGATAGAGAAGAAAGTGAAGGAAGAAGAAAACAGTAACTAACCATTTCATTTTTATTTTGTTCATTCCGGAATTGGGGGTGTGGAAAATGAACGAATTACAAGAACTAGTTAAAGTCAAGAAGCCAACGGTGGTTAGAGATGGGGACACCGTAGAGAAGTGCTTCATGTACGAGGGGATGAAAGAGTGTTTCAACGACCGTTGCTTCTGGAAGAAAAACGGGCAGTGTCCGATAGCTGAAGCTATCGACGAAGACGCTAAAGAAGCTTGTTAATTTCAGAAAAGGTCGCGTCTGTCTTGATGGCTGTGGGGGAATATGGCGAAATCCGGGCACTGTGTCCGTTATCTTTCAGTTTTTTAACTGCTTCTTCCGTCTTCGGTATTTCTAAACCTTGCTTTTTGCCCAGGTAATGTAGATCGTAGTGATAGGGTACTTCCATATCTGTGGTCAGTTTCTCGGCCAGTCTCGCCTCTTCGTAAAATCCTCGGTTCCTGGCTTCCTTCATGACTTCTTCGCAGAACTCCTTGTCATTTAACTTTCCTAAATAAACTTCCACATATTCCGTCTCTTCGCCACATTCCGGACACTTCTTTTTCAGTTCATCCTTCCTCCAGCCGCAGCTGAAGCAGTGTGAAATGTATCCGAAATTTCGGAAGTTGTCCTGGACTACGGTTGCTCCCTCTTTCACTTCACCACAGATACGGGCATAGTGCTCGCGGAAGTAACATAATTTAGGAACAAAGGTCTTTTTGTAGCGTCCGAGGCTTTCGATCAAAGCCGAGACGAGGATCCGAAGACCGAGTTCCTTGTTGTAGTCGGTGTTCATGCTCTTCCGCCCGTAGCGGCGACGGGAGACGCGAGGATAGGTTCCAAAGAAGGAAGACGTGTCCGTAGCTGTGATCCCGATGAAGCCATCGTTCTTGATCGAGTAAGAGACAGCGTCCAGAAACCAGGCCGGTGAACCGAAGGGGTCAATATCGATGAAGTCGTGCATCTTCTTCCGGAGAAGAACGGCCGCATCTTCGTTGTATATTTCACAATCTACTTCGTTCCTCTCGCAGTTCTCCTCGATCAGCGCCACGGCCTTGGGATTGATATCGTTGAGCCAGACCTCCGGCACCCCACATTCTTCCTTGTAACGAATTCCGCGAACGCCTGTCGCCGATAGCGCATCACAGAGACTATTCGGCTCCACAAGAGAAGTGATGGCAACAGAGAGGTTGCGGTCGAAAGTCATCTTCGGATTGTAGAAGACGTCCTGGTCGTAGATCCGGCCCTCCGGAACCTCCAGCTCGATGTCTCCTTCTTCAATTATCTCAGTTTCCATACTACCATCTCTTGATCTAAACTTTTTATTGTTTTAATCTGTACCAGACTCTAGTTTATCCAATCAATCTTCAGAATAATTTAGAAATATAATGCAGAGGTATTGAATAGAAAAGAAATAAAATAGGTAACGGGCTACAGGTTCTCTTCGATCTCGTCCTGGTATTTCATGGCCTTTTCATGGATACCTTCAAGCAGTTCTTCAGCTTCTTCCGTCTGCAACCCGGCTATATCCGTCATGTACTCGAAGAAGTCCTCTTCACCGATTTCACCCTCCGTATAGGCATTGAAAGCTCCGGGTGTTACATCTTCAGAGCCTTCCAAATCTTCGTAAATCCCTCCGATGCTAGGCATTTCGATGCCATATCTCTCACCGCCGATAACATCGACAACGTCTCCGATCACTTCGTTACCGTCTTCTCTCTGGACTATGACATCGTAACCAGGTCCTTGGAGATCACCTGCCGTAACTACTCCGTCGCCTTCTTCACTGCACTCTTCTACTTTTAACTCTCCGTCTTCGAGCCTGACAAGAGTAAGATCATATACTTCAGAACCCTTATTGGGATCAGTTTCTATGTCGGTTCCATCCTCTTCGTAAGTCAATTTATCACCATCCAATAATTACATATTAAAATTTATAAACCTTTTGATATTTACGCAGAAACAAAAGTTTTTGAGCCGGTCTTTAGTGTTTCTTGCCCTTGTGGATGCTCAAGCCGCGCTGGCTGTCGAACTCCTTGCCGCACTCGTCGCACTCAAAACTCTCTTTCTTCCCTTCCTTTGCTTCTTCCTTGGCCTTTTTCTTGGCTAGCTCCTCCGGACTGACCTCTTCCTTGGGTTGGAACTTCTTCTTGATCTCTTCAGGATTGATACCCTTCTCGGAGAACAGTTCGCGAATTTCTCTCATGAAGCCCTGGACGTAATTCTTGGCCACATTGATTTCATGTTCGCTGATGTCCTCGATGTCCTTGTCCTTGAGCTTCTTCTTCATCTCCAGGACCTTTCCGAAGGTGTTCTCGTACTTGGGATCGATCAGTTCTTCCTCGACCAGATGTTCCTTGAAGGCCTTGGGTAGTTTTTTCGGGTCTTCTGGCAGTTTATCCAGTGCTTTCAGAGCTGTAACGGACGTCTTCACCATGGCCTCGTAGTTCTTCTGGATCCCCCTAGCCTTTCTGTTGATCTCGATTCTTTTCATTATCTTCTGCATCTCCTTGACGAACTCCTTGCCCATCTCGATGTATTTGTCCACGTCCTCGCCGCTCATCTCGTCGACCTTGTTATGTTCAACACCTTTGTAAATACCGTAGACCTCTTCGTAGTCCTCAACGTACTCTTCTTCAAGTAGTTCGTTTTTGACCAGTCTTTCTCTGGCCTTCCCGGGCAACTGTTTCGGTGCCGGTACGTTCTCGCCCATGTAGACCAGAACGGCCTGAAGCGACTTTGTCATGGCTCTATAAACGTCTTTGGCCACGATAAGCAGTTTCATCCTCTCGGCCCTTCTCAGTCTTTTCGGGACCTTGGACATTCGCTTCTCGGCCGAATGTCTCGTCGCCGGCAGGTTACCCATCTTGTAAAGTCTTTGAATCGGTTTGAAGAAACCGGTGTCGTAGAGAGCGGCTCCGTCCTCCGTGATAGAATGTGCAAGAGGTGAACCCCGTCTCATCATATCCCAGTATCCGGTTATAGTCCACGGTGGCTGGGGATGAATA
>JBKHHH010000016.1:0-12089 GCA_046539285.1 Candidatus Aenigmatarchaeota archaeon
TACGGTGAGCTGCACGATGTAGATTCTAGGTTACCTAATGTGTCTTCTGCTCTATGACAGAGCGTCCATTTCCCATCCGTCGATTGATTGACGGTCTTCGAGGAACCGCTGCTGAAATCGTCCGGCGTGCAGGGAGAAGATTCAGTCCAGCAGTGTTCGATACCACTGACCGAATTTTCATCGTCCTGGGCCGTGATCTCGACATCGATAGATGTTGACTGCCAATCTGTGGATTCTGGTGTTACGGAGGTGGTGGGTCCCGTGTAGTCGATAGAAAAGTTACGCTCATCGGAGATGTTGTTACCGGCGTTGTCTGTAGTTCGAATCTGAGCCTTGCATTTGTTATTGCCCTCGATGGAACAGTTGCCCAAGCTACCGACAGTCACCCCGAAGGAACCGTCACAAGTTCTTGTCTGCCAGTTTGTATCATAGGAACCATCGTTTCCATCGTCTATTCTGTATTCACAGTTATCAAGTCCAGAATACGAATCTGAATCGGTAGTACTGATGTCAAAGTCAGATCTGTGCCACGATCCAGATTCCGGGAAGTCAATTTCCAGACTTGGGCTTGTTGTATCAATAGAAAAACTACGGGAATCCGTAGTGCTTGTGTATCCCTCGGTGTCGATGACCCTTGACTTCACTGTGCAGTTATTTTCACCTTCCACCGAACAGTATTCTGATATATCTATATTTACTTCCGAGGAGCAGCTTCTTTCCTTCCAAGATAAACTTACAGTACTATCCTCTACTATCTTATATTGGCAACTGTCTAAGTCGTATGTTCCCTTATTATCACTGAAAGAAACGTCGAAGTCCGAGTTATGCCAGCTCCCCGTCGCCGGTGAACTTATGTTTGTTGAAGGAGGGAGAATTATTCTGTCATCGTCTCCTCCATCATCACCAGAACTGCATGATTCAGCACAGCATATCTGATCAGACGAGCAGTCAGTTGAAGATCCTGAGCAGGCGGCGCCCTCCGCATCAGGACAGGTACAGCTACCTGAACAGCATGTGCCGTCGGCTGTTTCGGTTATATATGAGTCAGATCCTGCATCGTAGTATGAATACTGGAAGGTACAGGAGGTACCGTCTGATACAGCCTCGACTGGACTAGCCAGGAACAAAAAAGATCCTGTGAACAAAATCGCAAATAATACTAAAGTCTCGAGTTTCAAAATTACACCCCCAATTCTGTGTTACAACTTATAGGTAGAAAAATTTATATACCTTTCCCCTGATTTCAACTCTCGAAGTCTTCTAAGCCTTTTTCATTTAGAAACTTCTTCCGGGCTGATTTCATCGTTCCCGTGACACCAAGAGTTCTGATCATCACTTCGTCGTCCCCGATCCTATCCAGTAGGGCCAGGGCGAGCCTAACCTCGTCCACGTGATGATGGCTGCATTTGACAACGCCCCGCTGAGCTCCTTCCTGCCAGAGGTCCTTGACCAGCCAGAGATCGATCGAACTCGTCTTCATCTCTCCGTAAAGATTGAGAACCGTGTGCCAGATGGCGCCGACCAGCTGGTTGAACTCGACCTTTTCCTGTCCCTTTACTTCGAAGGCCAGGTATCTCTTTTTCTTTCTCAGTGAGGAGGGAAGTGTCTCAGGCCGAGCCATCTCCATCACCTACCTGTTCCAGTCCTTTCTTTACGGTCTTGCCGCTTAGTTTACTTCGGTTCTTCCTGACTATCCTCTTCGGTGTCCCGGAGACGGAGAGCAGAGCCTGCGAGGATTCAAAACCCAGTGTCTGGAGCAAGGACGCCAGCTGCTTTGGATCTCTCATTTCAAGTGGTTTTTTTGCTCCGGAGACGACCAGGACCTCCACATCGAACCTCTCACAGAGGTCGAGGTTGCTCTTCATATGGTCGAAGATGTGTGACCTCACCTTCCCGTAGGTCTGTAATAGATCGTGAAAAACGAACCCGATCGCCACATCGTTGTTTGCTGCCATCTTGGTTGTTTTGTGATCCAGGCCCCGGTCCTTTCTTTTGTATTCCGGATGAAGCAGGACATCGATCCTCGAGTCCTGAACTGCGGCTCTGTTGATATCGAAGTCGCCACCATCGATCATGACCACCTCAACCTTCTGCCGGACCTTTGTTACCTCTTTCTTCATCTCTTCCGGGCTATCCGGCTTGATCAGACAGCAGGAAATGACGTCCACTTCACTTTTCAGACCCTCTGTTTTATCGAGAAAAGTGTTGAGCTTTCCCGTGCCGTCGTAAATGTGGGTTATCCCTAGTCCAGTAAAGCCCAGCTTCTCGGCTATCCCGACCATCCTTTCTGCTTCTCTTTCGTCGACATGAAGATCGTAAAAGTCCATATGATACCTATATTAGTTTAGTATTTTTTTAATAAAACGGTTTTAAGTTTTAAATACTGAAAGGCCTTTAAAACTGAATATGAGCCGAGCTAGAGCCCATCTCTTCATTTCCGGCCTTGTTCAAGGTGTTTTCTTCCGAAAAAATACAAAGAGACAGGCAAAGAAAAGGGATCTTGTTGGTTGGGTTAGAAATCTAGACGATGGAAGGGTCGAAGCTGTTTTCGAAGGTGAGAAGGACAACCTAGAAGGGATGATAGAATGGTGTCATCAAGGACCGAGGCTGGCTGACATCGAAAGAGTTGAGACTGAGTGGGAAGATCCAACAGATGAACTAGAAAGCTTTAGAATAAGACGCTAGTTCTTGGCGGCCGAGGTCATTCCTCTTTTGGCCCTGTCCTTGTGTTTGTCTTCACAGATCCAGTTGATGTCACTGTCGTTCTTGATCGCTCCGTGATCTGGATCGACCAGGATTACCTCGAACCACTTCTGCTTGCCGTCTTCTCCGACCCAGTAGGAGTTGAGAACGCGCAGGTTCGGGAACTTGTCGCTGACCCTCTCTTCGGCAATCCTCTGCTTCGACTTCGTCGGCTTCCGGGTCTTTCCCGATCGTTTCGATCTCCGGCCTTTTGTCGTGCCCCTCTTCTTACTGGCACCTCGTTTGACTCGAGTTCTGACTACTACAAATCCCTGTTTCGACTTGTAACCGAGATTACGGGCCTTGTCAAGACGGGTTGGTTTCTCTACTCGCTCAAAGGCACCTTCTTTTCTCCATTTCATAACCCTTTCTTTCCGTTCTTCAGGCATCTCTTCCTTCGGGTTCTTCCATTTTTCTCGGATATATTTGTACATTCCCATCTAATCACCGGACTAACACATTTTCAGTTTTAAGACTTTTAAAGCTTTTCACAAGATGTGGAGAAAAATAAAAAAGGGAACGGTCAGGCCGGAAGTATCGACGTCAGACCTGACGCGGTTGTGGCTAGCGACCCGTAGATAGAAACCATTATCACGGCGAAAAGAATCGTAACGCCGATGAAGGCCGTTATCATCTTGACTTCGAACATCTCACTGGCAAATCTGAACAGTGAGGCGTAGGCTGCCGCTATGAACGCTGCTATCGTCAAGAAGGTCAGACCGATTCCTACCGTTGGGATGTAGCTGACGACCATCGCCACGAGGATTCCGATTGCTCCTAGAAGCAACGGATAGGCTACGGTGACAAGTCCTTCGAAATAGTCACCGTCTCCTCCGAGCATGTTCATGATTATTTTCATAATCCAGCCGAAGAAGAGACCGCCGATAAAGACTATGAAAAACGCGGCGATTCCCAGGTTCGCTGCCTCGAAACTTAGTATCGTCGTGATTGCTTCCGGTCCCTTGATAACAAGGTCCATCTTTTTCAGCATGTCCAGTCCGATGAAGGTGTTTATCGTGAAGATAACGCTCACCAGGGCCTGGATGCCGATGGTTTCCTTGAGGTCGCTTTCCTTTACTTCTTCAAATGCTTTACTTGGGTTTTTGAGATAGTTAACTATCATCTTACCACAGTTAAAGTATAGAAGAGACGTCTTAAATCTTTAATCCCTGAAAACGATGGCTATCTCCAGTTTGCCTCTACCTGATCTGTTCTCCAGTTCTGAATAAACCCGGTCTCAGCGACCTCATCTCCACCGGAGGACCTGTATTTTATAATTCCTGCCCAGGCTATCATAGCCCCGTTGTCCCCTGCAAGTTTCTGTGGGACCTTGGAGAAGACCGCATCCCTTTCTTCACACATCGTCCCCAGCATCTCCTGCAGCCTTCTGTTGGCCGCAACACCACCTGTAAGTAGAACCTCGTCTTTATCGGCGTGAGCCATGGCTCTCTCCACGGCCTCGGTTAGCATTGCGAACATAGTCTCCTGCAGCGAATAGCAGACATCTTCCTTCTCTTCGCCTTCTTTTACCAGACGCTCTGCCTCCGTGGCCAGACCGGAAAAGGATAGGTCCATTCCCTTGATCGTATAGGGCAATTCTATGTATTCCTCGCCTTTACTTGCCAGGCGTTCTATCTCCGGTCCGCCTGGATGCCCGATTCCTATTTCTCGGGCGAACTTGTCCAGGGCGTTGCCGATCGCTGTGTCCAGCACCTCACCAAAAACTCGGTATTTCCCTTCCGAATAGCCGATTATCTGAGTATTGCCACCGGAGACGTAGAGGGTGATCGGATCCTCAGTTCCTGTCTTCATTCTTCCTATCTCTATATGTGCGATACAGTGGTTGACGCCGACCAGAGGAACGTCTAACGAGAGCGCCAGCGACCGCGCGAAAACTGCGCCTGTCCGCAAGCAGGGTGGCATGCCCGGTCCCTGTGAGAAAGCGACCAGGTCTATCTCTTCTTTTTCGATGTCAGCCTCGTTAAGTGCCTTTTCCATGATCTCCCCGCACTTCTTAGTGTGGTACTCGGCCGCTTTCCGTGGATGAATCCCACCGCTATCCGGCTTGTACATAGAAGTAACGTTTGCTAGAACCACTTCCTCATCGAGAATCCCAACCCCGAAGGTATGGGCCGTCGACTCGATGCCGAGACAGATCATTTTTAACGCCAGGGAACTATTCTTTCTCTTCAGTTTCTAAGGGAACATTGATCTTACTTCTATCCTTTTCTTCTATGGATTCATTATTTCCGCTGTAACTTATAAAAGATCTTACCTGAAAAGAATTTAGTCCAAGACTCTCTATTAAAGAGGATTCGTCTCTGATTTTTTCACCTTCTCTCAGTGTTTGTTTTGGTAGGGAACCGGAAATACCGGGAATGAATTCTTCCTCGTGCTTCCGTTCCTCTTCGGCGATTTCCTCTGTGGTTCTCGGATTGTAAGCGAACTCCATCTCTTCCTCAGCTATCTCACCATCCCTTCTCTTGTCGATCGCTCCACCCATTGTATCTTCGTTCAGTTCGCAGTACTTGTTCCGCCAGTTCATGTACTGTTTTCTTTTCATCTCCAGCCAACGGTTTGATTTCAGTTCTCTGTTGATTTTTGGCGCTTTCTTCATAACCTGTCGTATCTTTTGAGGACTGTATTCTACTTCGTCGGATATTTTTTTGGAAGCTTCTGTTATACTGTCTACTTCACCCACCAGTCTTTTCATCCTGGTTATTATCTCTGCGTCTTTCTCCACTTCGTCCAGCTCGGTCCAGTCTTCGTATCCGAGCCCGTCGCACAACTTTTCATATACCTTGAAGTTCAGGTCTATTTTGTACTTGCTTTCGCTGCCGGGATCGGCTACTGCTTCTTTGACCAGGTTCTTGAAATCGTTCTGATCTTCGTACAGTCCTAGTGTTCTTCCTACCTCAAAAACAGTATAATCTTCAGAAAAATCGTCCAATAGGTCTTCAGGAATTTCTTCATCTATCATGTTTTCACTATTCGGTGCTAAAATTTAAATACGTTTCGGAAAGCATGCCTTTCTCTGAAAAGTTTAAAAAGTAACGAAGCCTAAACTTTAGCGATACCATGGATATAGTGGCCTTTTCTTTCTTCGCTTCCACACTGGCTCTAGCTTTCGCGGCCTACTTCTCTTTCCGGGTCAAGAAGACAGAAGTTGGTTCGGAGAAGGCCGGAAAGATATCGAACCATATCAAAAGAGGCGCCAGGACCTTCCTTTCCAAGGAGTTCAAATACTTGGCGGTCGTGACTCTTGTTGTTGCTGGACTGATCGCCTACTTTATCGAGCCGTACAAGGGCGTCACCTTTCTCATCGGATCCTTTCTCAGTTCTCTCTCCGGTGCGATCGGGATGTCTATCGCGACATCTGCAAACGCCAGAACAGCGGAAAGCGTGAAGAGGGATCTGAACGAGGGGCTACAGACGGCCTTCAACTCCGGAGCTGTGATGGGTATGTCCGTCGTTGGTTTCGGTTTACTCGGTATAACCTCGCTCTACTTCGTCTTCCAGGATGCAGCAGTCCTCTTCGGTTTCGCTTTCGGTGCCTCAACTGTCGCTCTCTTTGCCCGTGTGGCCGGTGGAATATATACCAAGTCGGCCGATATGGGCGCCGATCTTGTGGGAAAGGTGGAGGAAGGTATACCGGAGGACGATCCAAGAAATCCGGGTGTGATAGCTGACAACGTCGGTGACAACGTAGGAGATGTGGCGGCTATGGGCGCCGATCTTTATGAATCATATGTCGAGGCGATCGTGGCCACGATGGTCATCGGACTGACTGTCAATGGGTTCACGGGAGCAGTGGTCTTGCCGCTTTTCGTCGCCTCTGCGGGCATTCTAGCATCTATCATCGGAACCTTCTTTGTCCGTGGCGGCGGTAAACTATATAATGTATTGAACAAAGGAACCTTTACAGCGGCTATACTAACAGTTCTGATACTTTTCTTCTCCTTCCGATATTTCCTACGCATAGAAATGAGCGTTTTCTACTCTATTGTTTCCGGTCTCGTGGCTGGCGTTGTCATAGGCCTTTCCACGGAATACTATACATCAAGCAATAGAAGGCCGACACGGAACATAGCCAAGGAGAGCGCGACAGGTCCGGCGACGAATATTATCTCCGGCTTCTCTACCGGCATGCTTTCCACACTTGTTCCAATGCTGGTGGTCGTGGCGGCGATGATAGTCTCCTATCAGCTGGCCGGACTCTATGGGATCGGCATCGCCTCTGTTGGCATGCTTTCTACACTCGGGATTACACTGGCCACTGATTGCTATGGACCCGTGGCCGACAACGCGGCCGGTATCGCCGAGATGGCTGGCCTTGGACAGGACGTAAGGGAGAAGGCCGAGGAGCTCGATTCCATCGGCAATACCACGGCAGCCATCGGCAAGGGTTTTGCCATCGGCTCGGCTGCCCTGGCTTCGATAACACTCTTTGCAGCCTATACCCAGAGTGTCGGCCTGAGCACGATTAAACTTACAAACCCGATGGTCGTAGCCGGACTGTTTTTGGGCTCTCTCCTCCCCTTTATCTTTGCTGCTCTGACGATGAAATCCGTTGGCAAGACAGCAGGCAAGATGATCGAGGAGATAAGGAGACAGTTCAAGGAGATGGACATTATCTCTGAAGAGGAAAAGCCTGACTACGAAAGATGTGTCGACATATCGACCAGGGCCGCGCTTCACGAGATGGTGCTTCCAGGTGCCCTGGCGCTTATCTCACCGGTAGCTGTTGGACTTCTTTTAGGTCCTCAGGCCCTGGGCGGACTTTTGGCCGGCAACATCGGAACAGGATTCCTTCTGGCTGTAACAATGGCCAACGCAGGAGGAGCCTGGGACAACGCCAAGAAATACGTCGAAGAGGGCAATCTCGGTGGCAAGGGATCGGAAACGCATAAGGCGACAGTCGTCGGCGATACGGTCGGTGATCCGATGAAGGACACGTCCGGTCCGTCGTTGAACGTCCTGATAAAAATAGTCGCTATGACAGCCCTGATTTTCTACCCACTACTTCTTTAGAAAGCTTGGAAAGAAAAAGATTTTATTCCTGCTTTATTTCGGAAAAGCCACAACGTCCGCAGGTCAGTCTGTTGCCATGTTTGCCCATGAAGACACCGTCGCCGCAGCGCGGACAGGTCTTGCCCTTTCTCTTTACTTCGTCCTCTTCTACGTCGTACTTTTTCCAGATTTGTACCTTTTCATGCTTTGCCATCTTATTCACCGATTTTACCTTCCAGGAACTTCTTCATGCCTTTCCGGTCTTTGTTGTTCTTTTCTATCTCTAATAGCTTTTCGTAGTCCGGGTTATCCATCGATTTGATCTTGTCCTTACCTTCGCCGATTGTTCCACCGAGAAATTCTTCGTAGTCTTCGCCTTTTTCTTCCGTCTCTTCTTCTGTTTTTTCTTCCGTTTCCTCCTTCTTCAGTTTTTCTGTGGTTTCGGCTCCGAGTTCTTTTGCCCAGAACTTGCTTTTCTGTCGGCCGTGGAAGGTGAATATCTTATCGACTTCGATATCTTCCGAGTCCTTGTTCAACTCCTTGGCCAAGAATTCCCTCAGAGCTTCTTCGGAAGGTGTTGCTTCTCCAGTATGATCTATAATTCCCTTTAATTCCTTTCTATCCAGGAACGGGTTGTCCTTCCTCTCCTTGATCTTTACTTTCATATTTTCACCTCATCCTGATGGCGTATTTACCGGGCGTTTTAATTCCCATGGTTTCGGCTATCTCTGATTCCGAGTCCATGATAATGACCATCCCTTTCCAGTTCTTGGTCAGTTCTCGATTCTTGCAGGCAGGACACTCCTTTTTGTGGGTCAGCCGTCTGCATTTTTTGCACGCCTTTTCTTTTTTTGCCATCTTATCACGTTTGAACAGTTTTCTTAAGACTTAAATTTTTACTCCTCTTCTTCTTCCTCTTCCTCGAGCCAGTGAAGAGCTCCTAGACCGGGCTGTCGCATTGTCATCCCGACCTTGTTTTCCTCAGAGTAAGAGACTGAAATTGTTCTTGCCTTGACCAGGTCACCGACTTTCAGTTTTCTGCTGCTTTCCTTGCCGATCAGACTACCGTGTTTTTCGTCGTAGTTAACGTAGTCGTCCATCACCTGAGAGACATGGACCAGTGCATCTATAGGTCCGATCCGGATGAAGGAACCGAACTCAGTTATGTCCACGGCCTCACCCAGTACAATTTCATGTTCCTGGGGCTCGAAGACAAGCATCTCAAACTTCACTGGATAGTAGGCTGCTCCATCCTCCGGT
Source organism: Candidatus Aenigmatarchaeota archaeon (assembly GCA_046539285.1). Classification (GTDB taxonomy): domain Archaea; phylum Aenigmatarchaeota; class Aenigmatarchaeia; order PWEA01; family PWEA01; genus JBKHHH01. The sequence goes on from JBKHHH010000016.1 coordinate 9,013, forward strand.
AGTACCCTTCCATCACCGACTTCATCGATGTTCTCTATAGACAGTATGATACCGACTTCGGGATCAAGGATACCTTCATACTTATCCCGCAGGGAGCTGGATACAGCCTCGTCTAGATCCAGATTGAACTTTTCCGGTGGTACTCTGATGCTATCCTTTACTTCTAAAATCTTGTACATGTTACCACAATAATTCTCAAGTTACTTTTATATAACTTTAACGTATTTTTGTTTTTCTCTGGATTTTTAAACCTGTTGGTCTAAATCCTGGTTGTTGCCTCAAGTTGATTACCACGAAGATAGATAACAGGAATCGACGCCTCCTCGCATCTTTTCTTTAGCTCCTTGTCGTTCGTTGCCACAGACGCGTTTTCCATTTTCTTCGCCGCGTCGAGAATAGCGTCGTCGCCTCGAAGCCGTTCTGTTTCTATTATATCTATGCCCTTTTCCTCGGCAAGCTTTAGAGCCAGACCGGCCGCCTTGCCGCCTTTCCCGGAGTTCCGGGTCAGTCCCCTGAGTTCACTCATCACGACGTCTACAGTCACAGTCCTGTATTCCTTTTCGATCAGGCTGTCCAGCTCGGAAAAAATATCTATTCCGAACTGTTCGGGGATCATCAAAAAGTTGGCGTCGAGGATTACAGTGAGGATGTGGTTCACCTTATTCAGGCAACTCCTCACCTGAGAGATCGTAGTTCTTTTTCTGTTTACTTCTTCCGCTTCTTTTCTGACGGTTACTGCCTGTTCTTCTTGGCTGTCCTTGGTTCTGTCCCTGGTCTTTCTGAAGTGATTTCTGCATGTTCTTCATCTTTTCCGCCTGCCTGTCCTGTAGATTGTTTACGAACTGTTCGACGTCCACACCTGCTTGCTCGAGTTGCTTGCCGTGCTTCTCCACGAGAGAATTGACTATTTTGAGCAGTCGTGATAGTTCGGAACGTTCGTTGAGCAGAGCTTCAAGCGCCCCCTTGTGGTATCCTATTTTTTCTTCTTGTGGCATGCTTTATTTTTTGTGGTCAGGCTTAAAAAACTACTTGACTGTGACCGATTTAGCAAGGTTCCTTGGTTTGTCGATCGGAAGTCCTCTTTCACGGGCCAGCCAGTAGGTCAGTAGAAATCCGATTACAGTCGAGAAGAAGGCGAACTTGCCGTTTGATTCGGCCGGAAGATCGAAGTCTTCTTTAAAGGGCGATATGGCTATGGAGTCCGCTCCTCTTGCCTCCACCTCCTTGACGTTGGATAAGATCTCCGAGTCCTTTTCCGGGATTAGAGATATGACCGGCGTTCCTTCCTCTATCAGAGCCAGAGTCCCGTGCTTCAGCTCTCCTCCCATCATTCCTTCCGCATGTGTATACGATATTTCCTTGAGTTTCAGAGCTATCTCTCTCGCCACAGGGTAGACCTCGCCTCTACCAAGGACATATATGTCTTTCCTGTCCTTCAGTTTTCGAGCCAGTTTTTTTGTCTTCGTCTCATTTCGCTCGACCAGTCTTTCTATTTCTGCAGGTAGGTTTTCCAGGTCGCTTTTGAAGCCCAGTTCCTGGGCGATACGGAGCAGTCCATAGAGCTGATTGGTGAAGGTTTTAGTCGCCGCTACGCAGATCTCTTGGCCAGCTTCGATGTTCAGCGATACGTCAGATTTCCTCTCTACAGTCGAGTGGGGAACGTTCACCAGTGAAGCTATTTTACCGCCTCGATCCCGGGAGAAATCGATCGCGTCGAGAACGTCCTTCGTCTCCCCAGACTGGGAGATCGCGACGACCAGAGTATCCTCATCGACCCGTTCGTAGTTCTTGAACTCCGATGCGATTAGCGTCTGTGCCTTCATACCTATCCGATGAAGAAAGTAGACGCCAAGCAGGGAAGCGTGATAGCTTGTCCCGGAAGCAGTGAAGATAATTCGGTCGTAGTTTTCCATCATTTCAACCAGTCTTTCGAGTTTCTCTTTTTGTTTTGTTTCGAGCGACTGTCCGAGTCTCTGCATCGCCTTCGGTATCTCCTCGATTTCCTTGCGCATATAATGCTCGAAACTTTCTTTGCTCTCTTTCTTCTGGCTCCAGTCTAATTCCCTGATCTCCTTTTCTATCGGATCACCATCCTTGTTCTTGAAAGCATAGTGCTCGTCGATTATGGCGTACTCATCGTCCTCAAAGAAAATGGTTTTGTCTGTATATGGTGAAAATGCATAGATATCGGAACCGATGAACAGCTCGTCCTCATCGATGCCCAGGACCAACGGTGAACCCCGTTTCAAGGCGTAGATTTTCTCTTTCTCCGTATCGAGCATAACCACGGCAAAGCTGCCTACGGCCTCCTGTAAAAAGTCCTGTATCGCCTTCTCCACGTTCTTCTCTGCCGTCCTTTCTTCTATATAGTGAGCGATTACCTCGGAGTCTGTTTCCGACGTGAATCGATGTTCTTCCAGGCCCTCTTTCAGTTCCTTCCAGTTCTCCAGGATGCCGTTGTGCACGAGCACAAACCTCTCGTCGCAGGAGCTATGGGGATGAGCGTTTCGCTGTGAAACTCCGCCGTGTGTAGCCCACCTGGTGTGACCGATACCCGCCGTTCCATCTATAGAGGAAAAATCAAGCTTGTTATCTATCTCGTCTATCTCCCCGACGTCTTTTTTGATTACGGTTTTTGGGTTGGAGACAACGGCGACGCCCGCCGAATCGTAGCCCCTGTATTCAAGTCTCTCTAGAGAGTCATGGAGAATACGGCCGCAGTTCTTCGGTCCACGATAGGCTGTGATTCCACACATGCAATATCTATATCGACACCGTTTCTATATAAAAATAATTAAAACAAAAGTTTTACCGTTATTAAAATATTTATAATAGAGGACGAAAGTTAAACTATGGCAGAGAAGATAATCCGCGAAAAAGACGGCGATTACTACAGCAAGGAGACGTCCATCGTAGACATCGAACATCTAAAGGGACTGAGCCAGGGCACTCTGGAGGTTCTCAAAGAACTGAGCCGGAAGGAAAACTATCCCAAAAAGATAGCCGAAAACCTGGATGTCCACGAACAGAAGGTCTATTACCATATCAAAAAACTCAAGAAGATGGGCCTGATCGAG
>JBKHHH010000017.1:0-12027 GCA_046539285.1 Candidatus Aenigmatarchaeota archaeon
TTTGGGTTGCCGGTCCAGGACCAGATAGAAGCGATAAGAAACTACGATGAAGATCTGCTGGTGATCGTGGGCGGGGAGAAGGTACCCGGCGAGATCTACGAATACATAGACACTCAGGTAGCTGTAACCAACCAGCCCCATTCGGAAGTGGCGGCACTGGCCGTCTTCCTGGACAAACTACAGAAAGGAAGTGAACTGGAAAAGGAATTCGAAGGCGCGGATATAGAGATCATTCCGGAGGAAAAGGGTAAGAATATTGTTAACAATTGATCATTTTTTCAAAAGAACAACCCGTGAGTTATCCTTTTCGTCAACTATGTTATATACAGAATTCTCCTCCAGCTCCCGAGAGAAGTTCTTGACTTCTTCGTGTTCGGGCATCGCGTCCCTTGGCATCCTATTCTGCGAATGACCGATGTGCATGTAGCCCTTGGCCTCGATGAGGTCGAAACCGGCCTTCTCTATCGTCTGCGCGAACTCTTCTGCGTACTGCATGTTCAGCCCCTTCATGCAGGTGACGCGGACCACGGTTCGAGTATCGAGGTCTGAGATCATGGACAGAGTCTTCTGCAGCTTGCTCCAGTTGTCTTCTTGGACGGGATTGCAGAAATCGTTGTAAAGTTCTCGGTTTGGCGCTTCCAGAGAGACGTAAAGGTTGGTCGGAAGTTCCTTCAGGTTTTCAATCCGCTCGGGGAAGGTGCCGTTGGTGACAAGAAAAGTCGTGAAGTCACGTCGATGAAAAGATTGGATCAGCTCGGAGATCTTGGGGTAGAACATCGGTTCGCCCGTCAAGGAGATGGCAACCTGATTCGGATTTCGGGCCTCTTCCAATTTTTCCTCGGGTACCTTTTCGTTTCCCCCGAAACCGGACAACAGCTCGCGCTGTGCCTCTATACACCCATCCACGATGTCCTCCGGGTCGTCCACCTCTCCTTCCCACTCCGAGGCGAAGTAGGACGTGTCCCGCCAACAATGCCTACAACGTTGATTGCAAAGCAGGGCCGGCGTCATCTGAAGACACCTATGGCTCTTGATTCCGTAGAACTTCTGCTTGTAGCAGACGTCGTTGCAGCGCAGCGACTCCTTGAGCCAGTTGCAGGTCCGGACCGCGGAGTGGTTGCCGACAATACGGTACTGCTTCTTCTCCAGGTCTTCCTTTCGCGAGTCAGAAATCATACCATGAGATTGGACATAAATGTTAAAAATCTTAAGGTCGATTACTGAACTGTGAAAAGATGGGAAAGAAGAAGGAATCTCTAGGCGATGCAATCAATCGGGTCACACAGTGCATGTTGCATGGCCATCCCTACCAGTGGCCCGAAGAAGAGGAGGAAGACAGCGTTTTCTACGAAGGTCTTGGCAAGGTATACAAAGAGTTAACGGGGCGGAGTTACGGGCCCGAGTTTTCGAAAGAAGATATCGACAGGAAGGTGCAAGAGCTCCAGGAAGGAAACTCAGATCTCTAGCTTCATCAGGTCGCGGGCCACGTCCACGTTGTCATGATGTTTCTCGGCCGCTTCTTTCAGTGGTGTCAGATTCTTGTAGCGCCGGGAATAATGGGTGAGCAACAGTTTCCTTACATTTGCTTCCTTGGCCAGCTTACCGGCGTCTTCAGCCGAGGAGTGGTTGTGGCTTCTCTCGTTGACGAAGGTCGCGTCGTGGATCAGGAGGTCGGCATCCTCAGCAATCTTCTTCACATTCTCTGATGGCAGTGTATCCCCGGAGTAAACGACCTTTCTTCCTTCGGTCAGGTCAGCCACCTCCTCCAAGGTGATCGTCTTTCCTTCATGCTGGATCCTTCCCCTGTCTTTCAGTTCCTGCATCTCCGGACCAGGGTAGAGGCCCTTTTCCGCGGCCTTTTCTTTATTTATGTTCCAGCTGTCCTTTTCCTCCAGACAGTAGGCCACCGACGGTACGGAATGTTCGGACGGGATTGCCTTGATCACGTATTCATCCTCTTCGACCAGCAATTCCTCATCCTCGCTCTCGAATTCGACGTCCACTGCTTCGATGTCGAAACCGAAGTCGTACCAGGATAAGTCAGAAAGAATCGAGACGAATCGTGATGCCTCCGGTCCGTAGATCTCCAGCTTTCTTTCTCGTCCCTCGAGGTTGAAGCTCTCGATCATACCGATCAGACCGGCAAAGTGGTCGGCGTGCCAGTGTGTGATAAAAATGCGGTCGATCTTCATGAAGGACAGCTCGGCCTTCTGCAGCTGTTTCTGCGCTCCTTCACCGCAGTCCCAGAGAAAGGCGTCTCCCTCGCGCTGGATCCAGAAGGCGGCGTGATTCCTGTCTTTAGTAGGGACGATACTTCCCGAACCGAGGACAGTTATCTCTAGAGGTTTCATAGATAAAGATAAAGAAAGAGAAAGTTTATAAATTCGGGTTGTCCAGGTCTTCTTCACTCGATGACAGCTAATTCCTGCTTTCTGGCTTCGGGCTGGTAATTTTTCTGCCTTAACCACTGATTAGCGTATTCCTCGACTTCTTCTTCGGACCAGTCTTCCGGAACCTTGTCTCTCAAAACCTTTTTCTCAAAGCCATCACAGTAGCCTCCTTCTCTCGAGCAATCGCCCCTTTCAAAATCTAGACAGTATCTGTTCGAGTCCAACAAATCGAGATCACTTTCGCGGCTGCAGTACTCGGAGAGCTTGTCCTGAAGAGGATCTTCTTCCTCGTCTACAGAAGATTCAATAGAACCTGCCTTGTGACTTAACAGTTGAATTTTCATTTTCAAATCGCCTCGACTTTTTTCTTCTAACGTAAATATGGGTAGACATTTTTAATACTATGCGTTCGACAACTGACTTACAAAATAGTTTAAAGATAGACTCGGAAACTGAAACGGTGTGGAATGAAAGTCGTTCGCGATCCTATCCACGGTTACATCAAGCTCAATTCTCTGGAAATGGAAGTTCTTGACCACAAAGAGATGCAGAGACTGCGTCGGATCCGACAGCTCGGATTCACAAACCTGGTCTATCCCTCGGCGACCCACAGCCGCTTCGAACATTCCCTGGGAACCTTTTCTCTAGCCGGCGACTTCGCCGAATCCATAGCCCTCGGCGAACAGGAAAAACAGGAGGTCAAGCTGGCTGCACTGCTCCACGACATCGGACACACTCCCTTTTCGCATACAAATGAAAGGTTTCTTCGCCAGGGGCTGAACAAAGATCACGAAGAAATAGCGGAAGAAAAGATAATGAGCAGCTCTCTGGCCGAGACAATTGAAGAGAGAGGTCTATCGTCAAAAAGGATATCTGAGATAATCCAGGGTGGAGGAGAGCTGGGCGAGATAGTCTCGGGTAAGGTGGACGTCGACCGCATGGACTATATTCAGAGGGACGGATACTACACCGGCGTCGCCCACGGAACCGTCGGCTCGGACACGATAATCCTCAACGCCGAGCGGAAAGACGGGAAGATCGTCTTCAGGAAGAAGGGTCTGACATCGTTGGAGTCCTTCCTCGTCGCCCGTTACTTGATGATACCGACCGTCTATCTACACCACGCGTCCGAGATACCCGAGGCCATGTTGAGAAAAGCCGTCGAAATGGAGATCAAAAACGGCTTCGCGTCGGGAGAACTGAAGAGGATGAGCGACTGGGAGCTCTTTTCCTACCTCGGAAACTCTGAACTGGAACCGGTTAAAGACCTGATCGAAAGACTGCGGAAGAGAGATCTCTACAAGACAGCGACCAAGATCTCACCGGAAGAAATGACAAAGAAGCAGTACATGGAACTGTCGGAAAAGGTGGAGAAAAACAGAACAGAAATAGCCGAGGAAATAACCAAAAAGACAGACGCTGAGAAAAGCGAGGTCCTGGTCCATGTTCTCAAACCTTCTCCGTCCCAGGAGAAAAATGCGAGAGTAATATCTGAGAGTAATATGGTCACCCTGAAGGAGCTATCACCATTAGTTCAGCAGGTGGAGAACACGATCTGGAACCATATAAGCATCGACCTATATGCGCCGGAGGAGAAGCTGGAAGAAGTTAGAAAGGCCGGGGAAGAAGTCCTCAACTCATTCTAGAAGATCAGAAGAAGTGGTATTACACCGGCTAGAGCTATCAGTATATGATAGGGCAGGGCCTTTAGACATAACTTCCTGTTGCCGGCCGTCCGGCTCAGTACTATCTTGACGACAATCGAGGAGATCGAGGCGACGATAATCAATGCGACTGCTGTCTGTGCTGCTATTGTTCCTGCACCGGCCATCGAAACCATGGAGATGGTCAGCGCAGCCGAGGAAATCACACCACCGGCTATAGCAACCAACCAGAGCCCTTGTTGCCCGAGGAAGTGTTGAACGAGGCCCCCGAAAACGGTTATGGCCACGAAATAAACACCGAGCTTGATCGCCGGCTTGAAGGAAAGAGGTGACTTGATACTCTCTTTGATCTTGTTGCCTGTCTCAGAACTTTTCTTTTTAAGGGAAAGGAAGGTCGGCAACGAGGAGACAGCGATCATCAGTACAGAAGGGAGGAGAAGGTAGTAAAGCATCTCCATAGAACTGACGGAAACTATCACAAGGTTACGGATAACCATCGCGGCCGAAGCCATCAGTATTCCGAAGACGGCCGGTTTTACGTTTTCTCCCTCACCGCTGATCTCAGAGATAGAAGCCACAGCGGCGAAACTGGAGGCCATGCCCCCGAGAAACCCTGTTAGAGCCAGTCCGCTTCTCTCCGTCATCTTTCTTGTGGCCACAAAGGCAGCGAAGCGGATAAGGAGGACGAAAATTATAAAGAGCAGGACCTTCTGTGGATTGATGAGACCGAGAGAGGTCACCGTTTGGGAAGGTAGAAGTGGATAGATAACAAAGGCGACGGCAGCCAGTTTCAGAGCGTCGAGGACCTCGTCGTTGGTCAGTTCGTTTGTGTATTTTTTCATATGTCCCTTTCCGGCCAGGAGGAATGTGGCAATAATGGCCACGGCCACTGCTTCAAAGTAGATAGCATATCCGACCAGCAGGGAGGTAAAAACTATGACCAGGACTCCCATTGAAGTCGTCAGTCCAATATCGTTCTCCTCGACTTTCAGTCTCACGTAGATTATAAAGAGGGAAAGGGATATTCCGGAGGCCAGATAAAGTATAACAGGCAGGACAGAAGAGGTAAGCTTGGTTGCTTCGACGGCCAGGGGCCCGACCATGGCGAGCAGAGCGGTTGTTCTTAGACCCACAAACTTCTTGGCCGGAAGCGACTCACGCTCCACTCCAACCAGCCCTCCTATGGCCAATGCGATCAAAACCTGCTGCAGTAACTCCGGGATGATCATTTTATCTACACTGGTTTTGTGGTTTCTGGTTTATAAACCATGCGACTGTAAAAATATTTAACTTCCGGGAAAGATAATTTTAACATCCTTTCAGAGGAGCCCGATGAAAAGGATTGGTTTTGTTTTTTGTTTTGCCCTCGTCCTTTTGCTCATTGTTCCCCATCTTCTCCTGAAGACAAGCACCGCCCATTCTTTCTCCACGGAAACCAACCCGGTAAGCCTGGAAGTAGAGATGAAAAACAGGAGCCTTTCCTCTTCCTCACCGGAGCTAACAATACCGGACAATGCTATTTCTACCAACAGCGTCCATCTTAACGTCGGAAATAGAAAAAGCCTGTCCTTCAGTTTGATGAACGGCGAGTCTGCAAGCAAGGTCGTCAGCGTGGGTCAGTCAGAACAGAAGGGGTCCTATGACGTTCACCTGAAAAAGAAGGGGTTTGACTTCGACAGAAGTAAAATAACCGTGGATCCTGAAAGCTTTAAACTCTCTTCGGAACCGACGGAACTGAAGGTCGGCGTTGAAATTCCCGAAAACATGACAGCTAAAAAATACTCAGGAAGACTTGTGATTAGCAAGGGCAACGAGGAAGTAGGCACCATAGAGGTAGAAATAGACGTCCGGGAGAGACTGGTTGAAGCGATGAACTTCCAGGAAGAAACCGTGAGAGAAGGCGGCTGCTTCTACAAGTGGTATCGGACAACACCGGGAAGCGAAATAGATCTCGGCGAATCGCTTTTCAACTACTCACAACCCGACGGGAACGGTATGTTCTACATCGAGATAAACACATCTCTCCTGGAGGAGGAAAAGGGATGGAAAGCGCCGTACAGCCTCAACGTAACTCCCGAAGGAGCAATCCGCCGTGACGGAGAACTAGATCGGATTAACCGTGATCTTCAGTTCGAGCTTACCGTGGAACCGGAAAAATATTCGACGCAATGGACGACTGAAAACAAAGAGGAGGCAGGCGCAGGAGCCGGTTTATCGGGAAAGATCAAAAGAACCGATTCCTTCGCTATCGAGTACGACACAGAAAACGACCTCAGTCTGAAGTCCGACAAAAGCTACGGGGGACTCGCTGGCGCGGGGAAAAGCCTGTTTTCAATGGAGACCGGACCGGCAAAAATCGATTTCCTTGGTGCATCAGCCGAGATTAGCACCGACTACTTGTTCGGAGATTCAAGAACTATGGATTATAGCAACTGCAGCGAAAAAGAGAGAGTGGACTCTGCTTTGGAGATTCTGAATGGGATCACCTCGAAAATAACTCCTCTCGGCGGGAAGATAATCTCTCTTGCTATGGACAAAGAAGAGGGATGGAAAAAGGACTACGAGTACTCCGGACTGGCTTTAACAGGAAAAGGCGAGGGGGGTGTTGCCAAGGCCAAGGTAGTGACCGAGAGCAACCCGAGCGGGAACCTGGCCGGATTCCAAGTCGGTTCTGAAAAGACAAAAAGTGTGGACTATACCCTCACGAACTATACACGAGGAGGAGAAAAATACAGTTTCCAGACGGAAGAAGAACTGAGAGGTACCAGCGCATTCGTCCTCGGAACTGAATTTAGCGACGGGAAATGGATAGCCACAGAACTTAACTTCATCGAAGAAAACGGCGACGTGGAAGCCAATCTGGTAAGAAAGTCGAAAGGAAAGGACAAAACAAAGGAAATATACCACCTGCCAGAAGGCAGAACAGAGTTCTACAACCGGACCCTGGGCAGGCTCGATTCTGACTCCTATCTGCAAATGGCCGGATCGGTCTGGAACAACAACCTCAACGAGATGGTTAGTGAGCAAGGAACAAAGAAAACCGTGGTCCGGCTGAGTGGAAAGGAAATGGATTTAAATCTGCCCCTCGAAGTCGAGGTCTCAGGAGTTGGGGTCTCTGTGGCCAGAGGTCTCTCATTTTCTCGGTACAATAAAATGATCACAGAAAACTACTTCATAACATCACAGGGAAGAAAGTTGCGTCTCAAGTCTTCGCCCCCAAAGGAAAGGGCTCTGCGCAACCTATCGGAGATATTCTCCTATTCCTTCGAACCTATCGGCCGTCGCGCTACGGAGGGAATAGACACGACGGTAAGAAATCTAAGCAACGGTAAAATGGAGTTTTCAAACGGCGACCTAGAAGCAAAGGACAACGGCAGTTTCCTGGTAACAACCTACAATCCGGGCGATTATAATTCAAGACAGATCACATCGAACTACCTCTCCACTCTCACCGGGTCGGGGTTCGTGACAGGAAACATAACAGATCTCGAAGAGACCAACGGTTCTGAAGCCAAGGGCAACCTCTCTCTGAACTACACGGGAGAGGACAAGGACCACAAAATATACCGCTGGGACGAGGAAAATAACAACTGGCAACCCCAGGACACCGACATCGACGAGGAGGATAACAGAGCAAGAACTGAGATAAACGACTCTGGATCTTATGCAATCGGACATGACGAGATCAAACCGAATATAACATTTCACGGCGATCGAATATTCAAGAACAGGCTAATATTTTCCTCGCTGATAGTTGACAATGGAACCGGGATAAATAGTTCCAGTTTAGAAGTCGAACTGAACGGCAGCGAGCTAAACTTCAGTTACAGGATAAGTACAGGAGTTCTCCAGGTAAACGAGTCGGCACCTCCTGGCAACTATACTTTAGAGATCACGGCCTCCGATACCAGCGTCAACAGGAGGGCAGTAGAGAGGTCCATTGAGATAATCGAAGCAGGAGAGATAGCCCACCTCAACTGCACGGACTCGGGCGAAAATACAGTTCTGAACTGGAACAGGGAAAGAGGTTCGTTCCCGATCGAGAAAACAGCAATATACTGGAATGGAAAACATCTGAAAAACATCAGTCAGGGAAATAGCTATTCCTGCACCTATCGTCCGGGTCTTTACACCGTCTATCCCATCGACAGCCGTGGATTCACCGGGACGGGAAAAACCTGTTTTCTGAAAGAAACGGTCATAATACCAAGATTTAGGTGGATCTGGAAACGTGGTCTGAGGCCGAGAAATGGCGAAAAGATTCTTTTCAACGCCTCTCGGACGACCGTCTTGAACTCCAAAGACAATGACATCAACTACACCTGGAGCTTCAGAAGAAAGGGTGAGGAAATTCTAAACCGGCGGGGTGAAACTACAGAGACTGTTTTCAATCGCTCAGGGAAATACAATGTAACTCTAACCGCCACCGGCAATGGGATCAAAGAAAGTCTGAGCAAACCTGTTTTCATCAGCGAGAAAAGGAAAAACAGAACAAAGGAAAATAGCATCTTGATTCAGCCGTGGAAAAAGAGAAAGGAGGGAAAGGCGGGGTCAACAGTCGAGTTTATCCTTACCCTGAAAAACAGAGGAGGGGTATCAGACATGGTGAAGATAGGCAAGATTGATTGCAAGTGGGATTGGAGACTGACCTACAACGGCGAGGAGGCTGGCTTCCCTTATCCAAGAAAGGGGCTTTCAGATCACATCCTCAAACCAAAAGAAAGCGAGGAAGTTGTGCTCACGATCTTTATACCGAAGGAAGCGGGTGAGAACAAAACCACAATAGATATAGAGGGCCACTCCTTCATGAATGAAACCGAAACCGATAGTACAAGCCTTGTTGTCTACAGCAAAAAGGCTTCAAAACAAGGATCCCAGTCGAAAAGCAGTCCCTCCGGCAGCACCGTAAACGAAACGGAATATAACGAAACAGACAAAGAAAAGAATGAGAAACCGGGGAACAAAACAGATGATGAGATAGAAGTAAACGAAAGTGAAGAGGAGAAAGAAGCTGAAACACCGACAGGACAGTTCACGAATAAGGAGGAGGGGAGAACTCCTCTCTTCGTAATCCTGATCACTGCGACCGTCTTGATTCTAATTACATATTACAAAAAGTACCATCAGTCCAAGAAGAAAAATAAATGAGGGATTACTCTCCATCAAACTCATCGGCCTTGTCCATCGCCCGACAAAGATGATACTGCAGCGGATCTACCTCTTTCTCTTCGAACTCGTCTCTGTGCACTTTCCATAGTTCAAACAGATCCTGAAGCATGCCATCGTACGTTTCCCGGTCTTCGACAAAACCGTTTTCTATCATCATCTTCAGGTTTCCTGCAGCAAACTCAGGATTATCTACATATCTTGGATCCCACTGTGCATCCTCTCCTTCCAGGTCGATGACAAAGTAATTCCTTTCCACGTCTGCTTCTTCCGGCAAGTCACCATCAGGCTGGCAATCTTCTTCAGAAAAAAGGTCGTTGGCGATTTTTGAAAAATATTCCTCGGATATCTCAGTCATCAACACACCCACAAAGTAATTTCAAGATAAGACTTTTATACCTCGAGAAAATTTTGAAGACTTATATTCTTTGGGATTTTATCTTAATTGTGATCAAAGATGTGCAACATGCCTTATCATCCCGGATCAGAGAAAGCAGAATACATTCGTCAAGCACAGGACTTGGGAGACTTCTTCGGGATGAGAACAACGGAAGAACTAGGAGATGACATAGAAGAAGGACTTCAGGATTGCTGTGAAAGGGTAGAATACCTGAAAGAAAGCATTTAACGAAGTTCTTCTTATTGTTTTTCTTTTTTTCTTCCAGATGTAGCTTTATATTCGACAAAGAACATAATCAAACCATGAACTTCTCGCCCAGGGACCTCGGTCAGCTCGTTCTAGCTATTTTCATCTGCCAGCTGGCCGGAATTATAGGCTCCGTCTTCACTGTTCAGTCGATATCAAGCTGGTATACAACCTTGAACAAACCCTGGTTTACACCACCGGGCTGGGTCTTCTCACCAGTCTGGATTACACTTTATGCATTGATGGGCGTCGCCCTCTACTGGATCTGGAAGGAAGGTCCAGAGAAAAGGGAGGTTAGAATAGCACTGGGCATCTTCGCAGGTCAGCTTTCTCTGAATGCTATCTGGTCGATACTGTTCTTCGGTCTGCAGAACATCTTCGTCGCTCTTATCGAAATAGGGTTCCTCTGGCTCCTGATTCTATTTACAATAGTCAAGTTTTACCAGATAAAGAAAAGAGCCGGAGTGATTCTAATTCCTTACCTTGCCTGGGTCACGATAGCGACCCTTCTGAACTACTACCTCTGGCTGCTGAACTAGGGTAAGAAATATAACTGATGAATCAACGAATAGTTCTGGGCGGGAGTACCCGAGCGGTCTAAGGGGCTAGGTTCAGGGCCTAGTGGCTTAGTGCCTTCGCAGGTTCGAATCCTGCCTCCCGCACCAAGCCATCCTTATTTTAAACTTCTTGAGTATAATTAGACGGTTGATGTAGATGAAGTATGTCTTTGTACTCGGTCGTAACCCGGAACTGTCACTGGCCGAATTAATTTCTTATCTCAAGGCAAGGGGATCTGAATTCGAGATTCTCGAGAAATCCGATGAGGTTGCGCTCTTCGAAATAGAAGACTTCTCTCCCGAGACGGCGATTGACGATCTGGGCGGGATTCCCAAGATCGGGGAAGTGTTGATCGAGGCCGAGGACGAATTGACCGAAGAACTTCGTAAAACAGAGTTCTACCCTCATACGAATCGCAAGTTTTTCTACGGCATCTCAGCCTTCGGACCGGATAGCAACGACCTCATCTCGCGGCTGCGCCAATACCTGAAGAAAAGCTTCAAGGAGCAGGATCTGATCGCGATGTACAAGCATCAGCTCTCACCGAAATACGTAACGCGGAAAGATATAATCGAGGAGGGGTTGGACTTGTTGGCCTGTAAATTTGACGGCCGAACGTACGTGGCCAGAACCGTAGCCGCCTACAATCCCCTTAGAAGAGAGGAAAGGGACGAGGAGCGACCGAGCCAAGACCACAAGATATCCGTCTCGATCCGGCTGGCCAAGATACTGCTCAACCTGGCCGGCTGCCAGCCCGGCGACAGGGTTCTCGACCCCTTCTGTGGAACGGGAACAATCCTCCAGGAGGCGCTTTTCCTGGGCTGCGAGGCCTACGGCATCGACCTGGACGAGAAGAGGATCAAAGACAGCAACCGGAACCTGAACTGGATTCGAGAGAGATACGGCATTCAGCAGGATTTTCATCTCGAACAGGGCAACGCCAAGGACCTATCTTCTCACTTCTCTCCCGAGTTCGACGCGATCGTCACGGAACCGAATCTCGGTCCTTATCTGGACAAAAAGCCACGGCAGAAGAAGGCTAGAAAGATCGTCGACGACCTGAACAGGCTCTACACTCAGTTCTTCCGGGAAGTGGGAAAGGTGCTGACTAGTGGAGCAAGGTTGGCAATAGTTCTCCCTAGTTTTCCCCTAAAAGAAGGTGGAAGCGTGGACGTCAAGGGAGAAAAGATAGCCAGGGGAACAGGACTCGAGCCGATTGAAACACTTTCCGGGACAAAGATCGAGCTGCCCATCAAGTACAAGGAGGACTGGCACACGATCGGGAGAAGGATTTATATTTTTAAAAAAGATAAATAATAGCAAGAGCACCATGGAAAGAGAGATAACCCTGACCCTGAGAGAAGAAGAAGTAGTAGATATACTTCTGGAAGAGACGGAACTGGAAAGGGACAAACTAATTTCTCTCCTTGAAGTGCCTTCGGATTCCGAACTGGGCGATCTAGCTCTGCCCTGTTTTGAGCTCAGCCAGATAATGAAAAAGGCGCCAGAGGAGATTGCAGAACAGCTTGCCGAAGAGATCGATACCGACGACTCATTGCTTGAAAGAGCAGAACCTAAGGGCCCCTATCTGAACTTCTTTTTT
>JBKHHH010000018.1:0-11398 GCA_046539285.1 Candidatus Aenigmatarchaeota archaeon
TTTCCGGCCTTGGTCTGGCCGCAGTTATCGGCAACTTCTTTACAGGTCTTTTCTATTTCCTTCTTCTTTTCCTTGGACATGTCTTCCTTGGTATCGTCTATAAATACAATTATGTCAAGATCCGACTCGGAAGAAAACTCATCCCTGGTGACGGAACCGACGGCAACGATAGCCTTGATCCAGTCATCATGTTTATCGAGAACCTCTTCCTGGAACTTCTCGGCCGCGTCCAGCCTCCGGTTCTTCTGGAACTTTTTGAGTTTCTTTTTCGTCGAGCGGAAGCCCTTTTTACCGGCGAATTTTTTATCCTGTTCCAGTCTGCCTACCTTCTTTTTCTTTTTATCATCAGCCATAGATATCACGTTATTTATTACTAGTTAATAGTTACACTTCCTACTATTTAAATCTTGGGTTCCTCAAAGAAAATAACCCGAGAACAACTTAAATAAATTTTACTGGAATTCTTCTTTCTTCCATTCTTCGCCCATTCTCTTGTCAACAGCCGCATGTTTACCAAGGAATGTGTCGCTCAATTCCGGTGACTCGATCAGTCCCTTCAGCGGGTCGAACGTATGGGAGAAGACTACGGCCTCTTCCTGTTTGAACTCCTGGTCACTGTAGCCGTAGAATTTGGAAGGTAGTTCATCCGGTGGAACATCTTCCTCGAGATAGACGGCCATCCTTTTGAGGATCGGTATTGACTCCTGATAAGGGTCTTCTTTGCCTTGCTGGCCTCGCTGCCCACCACCACCTCTTTCGAAGTTCAGATAACCCTTTTTGAAGCCCTTCTTGCGTAGTATCCAGAGCATTTCGTAAAGCCCTTTGTCGCCTTTCTCTATGGTTTTATGTTGATGACCTGGGACCGGAGCGCCCGAGATATGAGACACGTAGGTTACAGAACCGATTCTTGAAGGAGCTTCTTCTAGTGCTTCGGCTGGATTTATTCCGTGGCTTGCGATGTGTTCGAAATCAATGCAGAGTCTAACCAGAGGATTGCCGATGGATTTAACAACTTCGTAAATATTTCTGGGGTCGACAAGCCGATAGTATCCTATAAATTCCCGCTCCCTCGCATCTGGTGTCTCCAGAGTTATTTTTATGTCTGTTTTCTCGATCAAGTCCTTCAGATTTTCGATGTGACCCTGGACATATTTACCGGCCACGGCATCAACGAACTTCTCGACGTCTTCATCCTCCACTGTTTCCGGATCTCTATTCCCGCAGATACCCTGCCATATATCGTCCTCTTCCATGTACATTTTCCAAGCAATAATCCGATAGGTGATTAGTTCGTCTACCCCGACATTTCTATCCATTGGAAAAGAACTCACTTCACCGTCGAGAATTTTATTCCGTAAAGTTTCTTTCCCTTTGTCCATCAAATCTTTCCTGTTAGACCAGTCGGTTCTCAGAATTCGGTTTGCCATCTCCCTAATATCATTCCTTGCCTTTTCCCTCGCGCCTATTTCATTCAGTCCCTTGTCTTTGTACATCTGAATCAGATCGTCAAGCTCCTCTGATTCCAGTTTTTTCTGCTGGTATTCACTCACTTCCTCGTAAGTATTTTTTTGCATTATTCCTGTCCCATTGGGGTGAATATCGACTATCTTGTAAAAAAGTTCTTTGTTTTCTTCCGCCGCTTCCAGAACGAAGTCCTCCATATTCTTACCCAGAGGATCGACCATGTTCTCTCGGGAAACACCTGTTATTCTGCCGATCACAGGACTGGGGTGAAGTGAAGTATGGACATTTAGATAATCGCAGTCCAGATCGTCGCCAACTTCCAGATAGCCTTTCAAGTAGTTATGAACTTTCTCGTAGTCTCTCTTCGCGGCTCTAGCTGTCTTTAACTGCATGGTTGCGTGCAGATTTATCTTTAGATTCTCCTGTTCGATAAAGGTCTGCAGCTCTTCTTTAACATGCCGAGCAACAGAAGTAGGATGCTCAGGAGTCAGTTCAACTATGGTAGCACCGGCATGAAGGGCAGTATTAACACCACTGGCAATCGATTGGCCAACGCCTTCCGGCCAGGTGCTGGTCTCGACCATGTAGTCCTCGGGCTCCATCTTCTCAAGATTCTTCTTATCTCGTTTAGAAATACCGAAGAACTCCTTTATTTTATCCCACATGGCGTCTACCCTTGTACATTTTCATCGCGTCGGCCTCTTCTTTGAGGCGGTCGTAGATGTCATCCAGGGCATCCTGCGTTTTCTCCTCGACACGACTCTTCTCCGAGTCATTGATGAATTCGCCCTCTTTGGTTCGGCCGAGTAGTTTACGCCCGTACTTCCTGAACTTACTTTTGACAGGGGTAAAGGGCCCTGTTTCCTGCTCTTCCTCTTCTTCCTCTAAATCTGACTTCTCGCCTTTCATCCGTCCAATGTAGTTCATTATCTTCTCTTCAGTCCTCTCCAATTCATCTTTTTTCTCCTGCAGGTCGACATGGGTCATCGCTTCGGGCTTAAAACGAAATTCTATCCTTTCGCCTTGGTTACCGGACATCACGATAGTGCTCTTGCGGATCTCGATTTCGAGGAAAGAATAGAGCTTTCTCCTTTCTTCATCTGTTAAAAATTTCCTTTTCTTTTCCAGTTGAACCTCCTTCCAGGCGTAGAGTTTGATTCCAGATATGGAAGAGGAGTAGCGTTCGACCATCCTCGGATCGTGAAATCCTTGGTAGTCTTCGGGTTGACCGGCCCGGATCCTCTTGATTGCTTTCATATATGGCTGGAGAGTTTCCTTCAAGTATTCCAGAGCAGCCAATCGGCTTTCTAATTCCTCCTCGACCATGTCCCGTCTCTCCTTGATGCCGTTCAGATACCTGTCCAGCCAGTCCTGAAACAGTTTCCACTTCCTTCTTAGGACTTCGGCTTCAGCCTTGGAAATATCTAATTCGTCTATATCTTCCTCATCTTCTATCTTGTAGAAATCGACAACGATAGAAGGAAAGATACCGTTCTGGGCCAGGGTCAACATTCCTCGTTGCGTCTGCCGTTCGACGACGTCGATGAAGTCGCTCTTCAGAGTCTCCATGTCGCCCTCTTCTTGATGTTTGAGGACTCGGTCCAGCTTCCGTTTGTCGTGTCTTAGCATCTCGATGTCCTTTCTCGCTTCGGAAAGCCGGGAAAGAACTGCCCCAACCTGCTGCTGGATGCTCTGTTTCTTCTGCATGACCTCCTGGTAGTAGTCCGACTGTGGGTTGACCTCGATCCAGTCGCTAACCCGCTTGACTGTAAACCCTCTTCCTTCGAGGATGTCGATCAGACTGAAGTAGAGCTCGGTCGGGAAACCCATGTCCCCTGTGAAAGCAATCGTTCTCTCCTGCATCAGGACACCTTACTAATAAATACCATTGTAAAGATATTAAAATTAATGGTACTGAACAAGTTCAAGAACTTTGTTAAGAAGGACAAAAAGAAGGACAAAGACGAGAAGAAGACAAAAATACAGAAGAAGCCCGATAAAAAAGGCCTTGAAACAGTAGCCAGCACCCGAAGAAACAAGAAGAATAACCGCTCTTCCGGCAAGTCCTCAGACTCTTTTTCTCGGAGGCCACGGAACGATGGACCTCAACAGAATCAGGCAAGGAATTCCAGAAGCTCACCAAGAAGCAGCGGATCAGTCTTTCCTTCCGAAGACGAGGTAGAGAACATCCCGGACATGCCAGACAGTCTTCTGAACAACAACCAGAGAAACAGTCCTTCCCAGGAAAGGAGACAGACACCGGAAAGAAGGCAGAAAAGAAATCCAAGAAATCCACCGAATCGGTCAGGACGCAACCAAGGAAATGCCTTCGGACTTGACCAGGGAAAAAGTGAAGAACCAGGAATGGAACAGGTAGTCCGGAGGCTGGATAACATTGAGAGGCGTCTGGATCGGATCGAGCGACTTCTCTGATCAGTTTGCCTTCTGAAAAATATTAAAAAGCTGAAAATCATTTATTTTTACCATGTCAGTTCGAGAACTCGTTATCATCGGCGGCGGTCCAGCCGGTTGCTCCGCCGCGATCTACGCCGCAAGAAGTAGGGTAGACACAACACTGATCACGGAGAACTTCGGCGGTCAACTGACCCTGACCGGGACCATAGAAAACTATCTCGGCCTCAAGAGCGAAACTGCTTCTGAGATCAGTAAAAAGTTCGAGGACCATGTCCGTGAATACGATATAGATGTGAAGATGGACGAGGCGGAAAAGGTCAGTAAAAAGAACGGTCACTTCGTTATCGAAACCGTAAATCACGGTGACATCGAGGCCAAGGCAGTGCTAATTGCCACCGGAACCAGGCCCCGTAACCTCGGCGTCGAAGGCGAGGACGAGTTCCGTAACAAGGGTGTCGCCTACTGCGCTGTCTGCGACGGACCGCTCTACAGCGGCGAGGAAGTAGCCGTCATCGGCGGAGCCTACGCGGCGACGGAAGCAGCCCTTTACCTTTCGGAGATGACGGACAAGGTTTATCTGGTCTACCACGGCGACGAACTTTCCGGTGAGCCGATTACCCTGGAGAAGATAGAGGAAAACAAAAAGATAGAGGTTGTTTACAACGCAGAGACGGAGGAATTTTACGGAGATCGGATGTTAGAAGGATTGAAATACGAAGATCTGGAAACCGGGAAGACAAAGGAACTAAAAGTTGCCGGTGCTTTCGTCGAAATAGGAAGAATTCCGAACACGGATCTGATCGATTTTGTAGACAAAGAAAAAGGAAGGATCATCGCCGACAACCACGGTCAGACATCGGAAGAAGGTGTCTTTGCTGCCGGCGACTGTACGGATATAGAAGAAGAACAGGCCATAGTTGCCGCAGGCGACGGATGTAAGGCAGCCCTTCAGGCCTCGCGATTTCTGAAAAGGCAAAGGGTTTAGTTTTATAAACATATAATTCGATTTCTGTTCCGCTACCTAGCTTCTAGGTTTTACTATGGACGGGAAGGCAAGATCAAAAGAGATGAGAGAGAAGATTCTGAATGGCCCGTGATGATCTCCAGTGCTCTACACACGGCCTACAACCTGGCCGATACTTTCTGGCTGGGTAAGGTCAGCGTCGAAGCCGTCGCCGCACCAAGTGCCGCACAATAGAAAAAGGTGACGTAGAAAGCATCAACTAGAGAAGAACTCGATGAAGTCTTCCAAAATCTTGTTATGATCGAACTGGAGATCCGCCTCAAGAGCTTTCTCCAGGGAAAATGTCTTTACGTTCCTCGCATCACTACCGGCTTCCAGTTCTCCGCCCACGGCACGACAGAGGTAAACCACGGAGACAACCCTCTTTCTTGGATCTCGTTCGGGATCGTCATAGACTCCAAATTCTGGACTAGGTCCCTTGACCGCGAGTATATTGACCTCGAGACCGGTTTCTTCTCGGACTTCACGCCGACAGGCTTCTTCCAACGTCTCATCGCTGCGAACGAAACCACCAGGCAGAGCCCATCCTTTGGGGTAGTTCTTCCTGTAGACCAGAACGACCTCTTCTTCTCTAAGAACAATCCCGTCCACGGCGATCTTGATATCTCGCATCTTATCCCGTATAGTAGTAGTTTCCACTTTCCTTCTGTTCTCTGTCTTTGACGGAGTCCGGCTTGTTGGCTCTCGGTCTTCCCGTCTGTGGGTCCCTGCGGAAGGTGATGCCCACGTCTTCTAGGAACTCGTTAAACGAGCTTTCAAGTCCCTGTGGTGGCAAAGCCCGGCCGCTCTTACCTGGCTCTCCTAAAAAGACCATGCCTCTCTCCGACAGATAGTCCAAAAAGAGCAGATCGTGATCGATGACCATAGACGTTGCCTCGTTTTTGGAGCAGATAGACTGGACCAGATCGGCCACTTTCAGCCTCTGGTCGACATCCAGATAGGCAGAAGGCTCGTCCATAAGGTAGACGTCCGCATCCCGGGAAAGACAGATGGCAATGACAAGCCTCTGTTTTTCACCACCGGAAAGGTGCTTGACTTTGTTTTCCAGGAGGTGTTCTAGTTCAAGCGGCCTCAATATCTGGTTCTTGTAGTCATTGGAATAAGGATTGTCTACTCTCTGCGACAACAGGCCCATGACCGTACTCTCGGACTCCATATCCATCTGCTGTGGCTTGTAGGATATCGAGACCTTTTTGCTGACTTCGCCTTCGTCGGGCTCCCATTCTCCAGCTAGCATTTTGGCGAAGGTACTCTTACCTAGGGCGTTGGCGCCGAAGATCCCGAGTCTCTCCTGCTCGGCTATTTCCCCGGACTCTACCTCCAGTTCGAAATCACCGAGCTTCTTTTTCAGTCCGCTGAACTCGAGGAACGTTTCCTGTTGCTTCTCCTGGACAGGCGCCCGGATCTCAAATTTGATCGGCTTGTCGCGGATCCGGACGTTGTCTTCTCTGATGTATCCCTCCAGAAAGGCGTTGATACCTTTGCGTGTAGAGTATGGCTTAGAAACAACACCGTAGACTCCGGGCTCACCGTAGAAGATATGGATCTTGTCGGCCAGATAGTCTAGGGTGGCTAGGTCGTGATCGACAACCATGACTGTCTTTTCTTGGGCCAGTTCACGGATAAGATGGCCCGCCTTCAGTCTCTGTTTAACGTCCAAATAAGAGGATGGCTCGTCGAAGTAGTAGAGATCTGCTTCCTTGGCTATGGTAGCTATAATCGCGACTCGCTGCAGTTCGCCGCCCGACAGCTGGCTTAGTTCCCGGTCCTTGACATGTTCTATCTCCAGTTCCTCGAGCAGCTCACCCACGATTCCCTTATCGTCAACCTTCTGCAAAAACTCAAGGACCTGACCCTCGTAAATCCGGGGTATCTTTTCCACTTCCTGTGGCTTGTAGGCCGTCTCGAGATCCGATTTCAGATCTTCGAAATAGCTCTGCAGCTGCGTCCCTCGAAAGATCTCGGAGATCTCCTCGGAACTTGCCTCCTTCCCTGGTTCTCCCAGATTCGGTTTGATCTGCCCGGACAGGGCCTTGAGAGCCGTGGACTTGCCGACACCGTTTCTACCAAGAAGACCGATTACCTTGCCTGGCTCGGGTATAGGCAGTCTATAAAGCACGAACTGGTTCTTGCCGAACCGGTGAACTGGTTTCTCGTCCAGCTCCTCGGGCGTATTGACTATTTTTATCGCGTCGAAAGGACACTTGTTGACGCATATCCCGCAGCCTATACATAGCTGCTCTTCTATTTCAGCCGTCTTGTCCTTCTTGATGCAGTCGTCGCCTTTGCGGTTGACAGGACAGGCTTTAACACAAACCCATCCACACTTCTCTGGATTGCATTTTTCCGGATCTACAATAGCAATTCGCATATCTATCACTTACTCTCAAGGATTTTTATAACTAAATAGAAAAAGAAAATAAAGAAGGATTGACATCAATCGTCCAATCTTCCGCTGTATCTCTCGGTATTGTTCCAACCCTGTTTTTCCAAACAATCCTTCTTTAAAGATTCTTGAACGTATTTCAATTTATTGACATCTTCTTCGGAAATAAATTCGACCATATTAACACCAATTTACTATTGTTCTTTCTTACTTATAAGTGTTACTACTTAACAGTTTCAAACAATCGACAATTGTCAGTTTCTAGGAAAAGATAAAGGTTTAAACGAAACGGAGAATTGGTAAATGAGGTCTATAGCCGACGAAATCCAGCAGAGTGATGCTTACAACAGCGCCATCTCTATCTCTTCAAATGTAGTATAAAGTACAGTCTTTCGAGACGTGAAGCAAGAGGAGAACTTAGACCAAAAAAGAACGATAGTGATTGGAAAAGGGTTCTAAGGAGAAAGGGAAAGTTTGATCTTTTCGCCGGAAACATCTTCCACAAGGGAGCTCACTTCTTCTTCGGAAAGCACAAGTCTGTTCTTATGTTCCTCGGAAATCACTATCCGGTAATACTTTCCATCCGGTGAAAACACTTCGTTTATACCATAAACCTTTATATTGGGAAGTAGGTTTCGAACGAAGTCCTTGATATCACTACTGTATTCGACAACTCGGACGGGATTGTCTAACTCGTCGGCTATCCGTTTGACAACTTCACCGCCTTTGCCGACCACCTTGCCGACATCTCCTTCGGCGGCGATGATTATGACCAGTTCCTCGGCCGAGAAGATTCTCTTTATCTCTGCGTCTTCAAGGTAAGGATAGTTCTCACGAAGACGGTAGAGCAAACGGGAGATCGTAACTGCTTCTTCCGAAATCTCTCCATCCTCTAGCTTCTTCGAACACCCTTCACAGAGCATCTCGTTCTTGAGACATACGTCGCAAATTGATGTTTTCATCTTATCACCGTTAACACTCAGTGGTACCTGAGAATTCTTATATGTTTTCTGGTTTCACCTTTTTAAAGTTATCCGTATGCTGAGACTTATATAATTATGAAGATAAATTAATGCCATGCAGGTTGGTCTTGTCGGTGCACCCAATTCTGGAAAGTCCACATTTCTCAAAGCAGCCAGCCTCGCAGACGTGGAGATCGGAAACTATCCCTTCACCACGATAGATGCGAACCGGGGCATCGGCTACGTGACCGTGCCCTGTCCCTGCCGTAAGAGAAACATTTCCTGCGATCCACAGAACTCGGAATGCAAGGACGGAACCCGGCTCGTACCGGTGAAACTACTGGACGTGGCCGGTCTGGTTCCGGACGCACACAAAGGCAAAGGACTTGGAAACCAGTTCCTGGACGATCTCCGGGAGGCGGACGCATTGATCCATGTACTCGATGTCTCCGGTCGGACCAACGCCAAAGGTGAGAAGACAGAGGACTACGACCCGAAGGGCAACATCGAATTCCTGGAAGAGGAGCTGGACAAATGGTTCATCGACATCTTCGAACGGGAGTGGCAAAAGTTCGCCTCGGAAATAGAAATGGAACACAGGGACTTCGAGGACCAGCTGCTGTCGCGGTTCTCGGGACTGAAAATAGACAAAAACGATATCAGGACCGTTCTCATGGACCTGGATTTAAACCCCGAAAAACCGAGCACATGGAACGAGGAGAACAGAGAAGAATTCTGTCGGGGACTGAGAAAAAGAACCAAGCCCATATTGATCGCCGCGAACAAGATAGACTTGCCCGGTTCTGAGGAGAACTACGAGAGAATAAAGGAAGAAAGCAACTCGGAAACCGTGGCCTGCTGTGCCGAGGCCGAGCTGGCCCTCAGGGAAGCAGCGCAACACGGACTGATCGACTATACACCGGGCGAGAAGGAGTTCGAAATAACAGATGAAGGAGGACTCTCCAAAAAACAGAGCAAGGCTCTGGAGTTCGTCGAAAAAATACTGGAAAATTACGGCTCGACGGGGGTCCAAAGATGTCTGAACAGCGCTGTTTTCGATCTACTCGACATGATCGTCGTCTACCCTGTGGAGAACGAACATAAGCTCACGGACAAGAAAGGCAACGTCCTGCCTGATGCGATTCTGATCGAGAAAGGTTCGACAACAGAAGACCTGGCTTACAAGATACACAGCGACATCGGCGACAAATTTATCGGGGCCATAGACTGCAAAACAGAGAGAAAGATAGGAGCCGACCACGAACTGGAGAACGGAGACATAGTCAAGATTCTAACATCTAGTTAAAGAAAAATAAAAAATGTGAAGAGCGTTTACTCTTCCTCTTCTTCAAACTCTTCTTCGATCTCCGGTACTTCTGGAGCCTTGAGCTCTTCGGACTCGATCCAGACAACGAGGGCACCGATCACAACTAGGAACGGTGGAATCGCACCCTTCAAGACTGTCAGGAACTCTCCCCACCAGTCAAAGGTGGTCTGGGTTGAAGCCTTCAGCGCCGGGATTGCTCCCGCGGGCACCAAAAGCCATAATCCAATTAGAGCCAAGATAAGGCCAATAATTAGTTTTATTCCTGCGTGCATAAAATCACCTATTACATAAAGAAGTTAGGTTTATTGTTTAAAAAATTACTGGTAGAACTACTCAACGAGTTCCGTCTTCCGGATCTCGATAGCGCGAATCGGGTAGACCTTGTCCGCTTCCCTCTTCAACTGACCCTGAATCTTTCCGGAGAAAAGTGAGTCAACAAATTCGGCCAGTGTCATTTCGGAAGCCTTCTCTTTTAGGGTCTCAGAGATCTTGCGACGGACACCTGTCTGGGTCGAGGCACCGACCGACTTGATAGTTGCACAGACTATCTTGGCAACAAGTTCCTTGCCGTCCTTTGTCTCGACAACAGTCCTGTCATCGATCCGTTTGCTCCTGCGGCGGATCATTCGAGTGATGAAATCTCGGGAAGAGTCGTGACCTGCGAACTTACATTTTCCTGTCTCTCCTTCGACTTCGTCCACTTTCATGTAGACCTTGAAGTAATATTTGTTGCAGCCGCTGACCAGATCTGTCGCTCCTGCTTCCACTGTCCTTCCCATCAGTTCTTCATCGTTTCTGGCCACAGCTTCCCCGACCTTCTGATTGTTGAACATATCGGGAGCCTTCAAGGTGTACCATTGCTTGCCTTTCAGTCGTGCGGATTTCTTTGCCATAGTATTCCTCATCAATTGTATATCTTAGATTTAAAAAGTTTTGCTCAGGTTTAAATAGCTTTCTCCTGTGGCAGTTTCTGTCGGAAAAGGTCGAGAAATTCTTCCCTTTGTTCTTCTTTGATATAACCGCCACCGGCCTTTTCGTGACCTCCGGTCTCACAACCCATCTCCTCACCCATCTCCTCCAGAGCCTCGCCGAGATCGAAGTTCATCTTATCCGGAACACGGATCGAAATCTTTAGTTCATCGTTCTGAGAGTCGGCGATGCCCATAATCGGTTTACCGTCGGCGATGCTGCTCCGTAGAATAGAGGAAACAGTTCCGATGAAGTTCTCGTGGATCTGACCGATTCCGTCTATCCAGACAAAACCGTCCTCCTCGTGGACCATCCCCTTGTTCTCCTTGACCATGTTGATATAGCGACCGAGCAGCTTCTTGTAGCCGTTGAGAATTCCTTTCATGTCTTCCATCGCCCCCTCGTCGCCGGCGCAGGCCAGGACACCCACTTCCGGTTTCGACATCCGGCCGCAGGCGTTGAGGGCCGTGGAAAGTTCCCTTGCATCGGTGAATTTGCCCTCAAAGTTCTCAAGGTCGTAGATCTGCCCGAAAATCTCTTCCGGTTCCTCTACATTGCCTTTAATTCTCTCCTGGATGATGGCCGAGGCCAGGGTCTTTCTCTCCTCTTCGCTCAGGTCCTTGAGCTTCCTCCAGCCGCCGGTCTCTTTCTTGGGATCGAAGTCTATCTCGGAGAGAAACTGTATCGCACCGGACTCGTTTTCCGAGATACCTGGTATATAGGGATTCGTAGTATACATCAGTGCCTTGTGGATCGGGCGGGAAAGACGTCCGAAGAGACGGAGCCCCTTTTCTCTAGACAGTAGTCCGCTTTCTATAGCCTCTTCCGCTATCTTCTTGTTCAGACCCTTC
>JBKHHH010000019.1:0-10886 GCA_046539285.1 Candidatus Aenigmatarchaeota archaeon
CGGTTGTATTTAGCAGTTCTCTCGCCGCGAGCCGGTGCACCTGCTTTGATCCCATCGGCTCCCAGGGCAACGGCAAGATCTGCGATGAAGGGATCGGTTGTCTCGCCGCTACGGTGGGAAACTATGACTTTATACCCACTTCTTTTCGCCACTTTCGCCGCTTCCAGGGCCTCACTGAGCGTTCCGATCTGGTTCGGCTTCAGGATCACGGCGTTGGCAGCATTTTTCTCGATACCTTTCCTTATCCGTTTCGGATGGGTCACGAACAGGTCGTCGCCAACAATCAGCTCATCGGTCTTATCGGTTAAACTGGCGAAACTTTCGAAGTCGTCCTCGTGGAACGGGTCTTCCAGCACGTGGATCGGGTATTTCTTCAGTAACTTCAACCACATTTTTTCCATTTCGCGGCTTTCCATGGATAGTAGACCATCGATCTGATATTCACCGTTTTCGTAGAACTCCGAGGCGGCCGCGTCTAGGCCCAGTTTTACGTCTTCTCCGGGCCGATGACCACTTTCCTCTATCGCTTCCATCAAAAGGTCCAGAGCTTCTTCCGTTTTCTCGAGCGGCGGGGCAAAGCCGCCTTCGTCGCCGACGTTTGTCGCATTTTCACCGAACCTCTCTTTCAGTATATCCTGTAGAATATGGTATATCTCACTTCCTATCCGGAGGCTTTCTTTGAAGGTGTCAGCAACGGGCAGGATCATGAACTCCTGTACGTCCAGGCCGTTGTCCGCGTGTTCGCCGCCGTTGATCACGTTCATCAGAGGGGTAGGCATCTTCTCTTCTCTTTTCGGGGCGTGAGGGCTGAGAAATTCATGTAGTTCCAGATTTCTTTCGTCGGCCATCGCCCTTATTGCGGCCAGGGAAACGGCTAGAGTCGCGTTCGCACCCAGATGTCTTTTCTGTTCCGTCCCGTCGAGATGGATCAACTTTTCATCGGCCTCAAAGGAATTCACATCCAGTCCGACCAGCTTTTTCTTGATCTTGGTTTCAATATTTTCCACGGCCTTCTGAACACCCTTTCCGTGGTAGCGGTCGCCGCCGTCTCTCAGTTCCACGGCCTCGTGCTTGCCAGTTGAGGCGCCCGAAGGAACCGAAGCCCGTCCGAAACCATCCTCTGTAATCACGTCTGCCTCTACAGTCGGGTTGCCTCGTGAATCCAAGATTTCCCGGGCCTCGATATCTTTGATCTTCGTCATGGTAAAAACTTTATCTTTGTTGCACTTATATTTTCATTCTTTGAGGATTTTTTCTTTCTCGAGAATCTTCTTCACTTCACTAATCACATCTTCGAATCTAGGTGGTCTCTGGAGAAGTATTTTCAGATCCCCTTTCCAAGTCCTCTCGTCCAGATCGAGTCTAAAGCCTGGGTTTACGCCTACAGACTTCATTTTTTTGCGGTAGAGTTCCCTGTCGACATTTACGTTTTGTTTAAGCAGGTACCAGATGTCGTATAGATCACGCGGTTTGTTTCTCATGCTTAAGGCCCGGAGCTTTTCTGCCATAGTTTCTTCTAGCTTCATGCCCAAACAGATTACCGTCCTTGTTTCTGGGTAGGGAAAAAACAGTCTTTTCCAGTCCGGTTCCAGAAGTATATCATCCCGTTTCGATATCTCGAGGTCTATGTTTCCTTTCGATCTCTCCGACCCGTCGTATAGAGGTCCTTGGTAGTGGAGGCGAGCGGTCAAGGAATTATCTGTTTCCTTCCAGTTGTTGACTTCTGCCTGTATGCCGTAGTTACCGAGTCTCTGTGCTGCCTCATCTAACTCTTTTTTTGTCCCGTTCGATGTCTGGGTAAAGTCGAGATCTTCAGAAAAACGGTCCAGGCCGTGGGCGTGCTTGAGATAGGTACCACCTTTGAAAACGAGGTCCTCTGAGATCCGATAGAGCTCTTTGAGAAAGACTGCCTGGATGTAGTCCTGTTCAAAGATATGCAAGGGAAGGTCTTCGTTGTGCACCGACTTGAGCTGTTTTCTAGTCAACATTATATCTCCCTGTTTGCGTATATTTTCCACTCTGAGTTTGGGTTTTCTCTTCCGCCTTTCGGGTCGAGTTTGCTGTAGGTCGTGACTAGTTCTTTGAGTTCTGGGAATTTTAGTCCCTTTTTATCAAGCATATAACCTAATCGCGAAGCCAGGGAAGAACTGCCTATTCTTTTGCAGTAATCGGTCAGTTTTTCTCGGTTCAGATCTCTGTCAAGACAGCTGTATATGTGTTCTATGCCGCCTGCATATTCGGGAAGTCTCAGGCAGTCTATCACCGTTTTTTCCCGGTCGGAAACTATGACGTTTCCGCGGCTTTCGTAGCCAAAGTAATCCTTTTTTCTTGTCTTTACGAACCTTATCTTTCGGTTTTGTATTTCACCCGTCCTCTTTCTCTTTGTCGTGATCAAGAAAACCGTCTGGGGAACCTGTTCGGTCATTCCGTGAAAGTGGAGTGCACTCCATAAAGCTAGATAGGAAGGTGAAAAGAGGTTTGAAGCGATCGCGTAGACGTCTGTTTCATCCCATTTTTCTTTCAGGACATATTTGTTTCTCTCCGGTGAGATCACTAAATCCTTTTTCTTCATGTTCTGGAGAATCCGGTGGACGTTTTCCTGACTGGTGTCAATTATATGTCTTACATCACGAGGGCTGAAGACGAGAAGATCCTTGTCTTTTACCTTTTCAATTATTTCGCCTTCCCGTTCCGATATCTTATAATTCATGTAATTATATTAGATGATTATAATATAAAAAAGTTACACATATTATAGAAAATCTAGGATCCGTATTTGTCCAGCCAGTTGTTATAGCCGAAGAGTGTTTTCAAAACGTCCTGTCCTTCCATGTGGCCGAGTCCGCCGTCCGCACAGCTGATCTCGTCGAATTTTTTCACCTTGTCCTTGCGCACGGCTTCACCGCAGTATATGATCGGAACCGGATCGGACGTATGTCCTTCGGCAGAAGGTGGTGTAGAGTGGTCGCCTGTCAGACAAAGATGTGTCCCATCCCAGTCTATCTTATCCTTTAGCTTTCCAATTGCTTCGTCAACCTTTTCGATAAAGTCTGTTTTCTCCTCGGCCTTTCCGTCGTGTCCGGCGTTGTCCATTCCTTTGATATGGAGAAAAACAAAGTCGTTCTGTTGCAACTTTTCTACCGTCTTTTCTATCTTGTTTTCCAGGTCCGTGTTCTGTCCACCTGTCGCACCCTCCGGTTTCTCGGCTTCCAGGCCGATCTCCCTGGCCACACCCAGGTACAGGGCTCCCCCGGCCACGGCCGCACCTTCTATTCCGTACTTTTCCTTGAAGTCCTCCAGCTCCCTCTTCTGGGCCGCACCCCGGAGGAGAAGAACATTTGCCGGCATCTTGCCGTCCTCCTTCCTCTGAACGTTGTAGTAGGCGTCCTTCAGTATCTCGTAGGATCTCTCGGTAATCTGATTAGCTATTTGGGCCGTCCTCTTCGCCGCCCCACCTTTATCTTCTGCCCTGGCAGGTGTTAACTTTATGTTTGTTTCGTGGGGATCGGTATCAGTTATATTCCCGGACAGGTTTTCGCCCTTGAGGACCAGTGCACCTCTATGTTCCGTGGAGGCCCGGAACTGAAACTCCACGTCGTAGTCCAGCTTCATCTCCTCGATTTCCCGGGTCAGTTTCTCCTGTCCTTCCTGGATTCGTCCGGCTCTTCGGTCCTGGAGAACGTGGTTCTCGTTCATCGTCGCGAAGTTGGTCCGGAAGCAGACATCGCCTTCCTCGACGTCCATTCCGATGCCCGAGGCCTCGAAGACACCCCGTCCGTCATACACTTCTTTTGGATCGTAGCCGAAGAGAGCCAGATGCGATGTGTCGCTACCCGGGACAACGCCCCGTCCCAGAGGATGTAGCATGCCGGAAATACCTTCTTCGGATAACTTGTCCAGGTTCGGAGTCTCCGCCTTCTGGAGACATGTTTTTCTTTCCGAGTCAGTCGGCCGTCCGCCGATACCGTCCAGAACAATGAACAGGGCCTTCTTGTCTTTCATATGATTAATACCTCGGGGCTAGAATAAAAAGATAATCCGTCACTCCTTTAGATAGTCCATCAGACTGAACTGGGCCTCGTAGAACCGGGTTAGGGAGCTCATCGAGAGCTGGAACATGCGGTGCGGTCCCAGAAACGGGGTACGTGGGTTCTGGGTGAACTCCTCGATCACCTCGTTGTTCCCGTAGTTCTCTAGAATAGTCTCGACTATTTCCCCGTCCTCGAGTCCGATTTCATTTTTCTCCTCGAAGGCACCCAGTACAGAAAGCACGAGTTGCTCCAGGTCCCGGGCCGCCTTCTCCCTGTCGTTCAGGTCTTCATGGTATTCGACCTCGAAGTCGATCCAGTAGATCTCTCCCTTCTCGTTGCGAAGGCAGTTTTTTGTGTTCGGCTCGCCGTGGTAGACATTTTTCTTGTGCAGTAGTCCCAGAGCTCGGCCCAGGTCCTTGAGTACTTTTTCTTTCTCCCTCTTCTCGAGTTCGGAGCGGAGGACGTCGTAGACCGATTCGCCGTCTATCTTTTCAATTAGAAATGCGTTTTCATGGCCCGTTTCCGAACAGAGCAGTTCGGGGTGGACCTTCTTCAGATATTCAACCTCTCGCTTTCGCCAGCGGTTGTTGTCCAGTATCTTTAAGTTCCTCAGGCCAGAGAAGACCCGTGTCAGGTTGCTGAGCAGGCCGTTCAGGTAGAACAGCGGCGGTCGGATTTTGATCAAATAGCTCTTTTCGTCG
The DNA here is from genome assembly GCA_046539285.1 of Candidatus Aenigmatarchaeota archaeon. Classification (GTDB taxonomy): domain Archaea; phylum Aenigmatarchaeota; class Aenigmatarchaeia; order PWEA01; family PWEA01; genus JBKHHH01. The sequence continues at coordinate 4,733 of JBKHHH010000019.1, forward strand.
CCGTCCTTGACCTCCCGGATTACGCTGCCAAAGTGCGGGTAGCTACCCTCTTCTATCTGCTGGAACATCGTGCTCTCGAACTTGCTGTCTTCGATTATCTCCTTTAGTTCTTCCTCTGAGACCTTCCCTTTGATCTTCTTGTGCACCTTTTCACCCTTCATCTCACCACCCCATATATAAAACACTGGTTGTTAATATATAATTCTTATGAAACTTAAAGGTCAGGACTGGTATCAGAAATCCAACGTTGCGAGTCGCTACGACAAAAGGTTCCGAAACGGTGGGCGAGTCCTCGACCACAGAGAGCGAGAAATTCTTGAAGAAATTGTCGAGCCGGGAGGCAGGAAGATTCTGGACATCGCGACCGGGACCGGTCGTTTCGCCGAGTCGATGGTCCGAAGCGGTGGTGAGGTAACGGGACTGGACGCCAGCCGCGAGATGCTGCAGAAAGGCAAGGCGGAGTACATGGTCGGCGACGCACTATGTTTGCCTTTTTCAGACAAGACCTTCGACGTCACGACTGCGATGCGATTTTTCCACCTACTGGAGTGGGACCAGATCCTGGACTTCATTCGTGAGGTGAGCCGCGTCACCAAGGACAGGTTCGTCTTCGATACACTCAGTCCGGCCAGCCTGCGGCTTCTCTATCAGAGGTTTCTGCCCCAGAAGAGCCACCTGCACAGTACGGAAAAACTCAAGGAGCTGTTCGAGGCGATCCCGGAAGTAAAGGATGTTGAGATGAGATATGAGTTCATCATTCCCTACGGCCTTTACCAGGTCTTGCCCTTTTCTCTGGCCCGAGAGCTGATGCCCTGGGACGTGAAGACGAGCAATAAGATCAAGCCACTTGCCTCTACGGTCTACTGGGAACTTTACTTCTAGTTAACTACTGAAAAGTAACACTAATCTATATAAATGAGAAGTACGTATAATAACTATAGGGAGGCATATGTCCGACGAAAGTTCCCAGGTTGACTATTCCGATCATTTAGAAGAAGCGAGACAGATAGTTCTCGGTAAAGGCCCCTATGGTGTTAAGGACCCTTCTAAGATAGCCGATAACACATATAGAGATCCCGAAGGGAACCGGGTTATAGACTTCGGCAACGGATACTTTTCGCCGGATCGGAACGAGGGTCAACGAACCTTCGAGATGGAGAACGCCAGAGACGACCTTGAACTTCTTCGCTTTCAGCCACCCGATTCGATCGACGAATTTTTCGAGAAAGAGTACGATGTAGTCAAGGAAGGAAGGGCAAGAAAGATCGTGGATCTCGGTGACTTCTACTACGATACTGTCAGGCATCAGGCCTATGATGATTTCGAAGACGGTCAACCCGTTGGTCCCAGCGAAAGACTTTATCCGAACGACGCTTGGGACAAGCATGTTTCTTCTTTTATGGATGGTGAGCTGATTCAGGCCAAGATGAAGGACGGCGAAATTTTCTACCAGCAGGGCGATCGTCGCCTTGCCGTTCCTGATGAGTCGACCATATCGCCTTGGACCGTCTTCGACGAGATGCAGGGCGTGGCCGGGGGATCCACGTCGGCCAAGGATCCCGGAGACGGTGTCAGTACAAAGAAGAAACTGGCTGTTATCGGTGTGGCCGCTGGTCTAGGGATAGCCGGCGGTATCGCCGGTTGCTTTCAGAGCGATGATGGAGGTGATAATGGAGGCGATAATGGAGGGAACGGCGGGCATGAGTATCTTGACAGCGACGGTGACGGTCTCTCGAATATAAACGAAACAGAGGTCTACGGCAGCGATCCCAACAACTCCGACACATCGGGCAACGGGATCGGCGACGGCGAATCTGTGGCCAACGGTCTCGATCCGACCAGGGCCTACACGGAGGACTTCGTCAAGTCCTATAATCTTGCTAAACAGATCGGTGGCGGTGCGGTGGACAGGCTGATCGGTACCGTTCTAAACGATGAAGAGATATCTCAGCTCGAAGACAGAGTTCTGAATGATACGGTCCAGATAGATGATCCGGAAGTTCTTGAGAAACTTTTTCAGGACTTCAACAACGAGACCATCACAGAACAACAGGCTGAAACATTCCATCTCCTCTCCAGTCTTTCCCAGATATCCAATTCTTCGTTGGAAAGGATAGATTCACAGTACTACGAGGACGGAGAACTCAACGAAAGCGAAAGGCAGCAGCTCCGGTTCCTGAACAATAATACCTACAATCTGGCCCAGTCCTTCCTTTCCGAGGACGGGGAACTTGGCGAGGAAGAGGTGGAATACCTTCAGAAACTGATGGTGGACGAATACGGACTTGCTCAGGCCATGGCCGACAAGGGTTACCACGAAGACGGAAATATAACCAGTCTCGAACTGGAAAACCTGAAAGACCTGGACCAGGACAACATCACCAATAGTGAGGAAATAGAGGAATACGGAACTGATCCCCTTGACAATGATTCAGATAATGACAATATAACAGATTACAAAGAGCTTTTTAAGTTCCTGACCGACCCCCTTTCCAAGGACACGGACGAAGACGGTCTGGATGATGGAGAAGAAATCAACCGGTACGGAACAGATCCAAATTCAAAAGACACAGACAATGATAACATTTCCGATGCAGAGGAGATAAATCAGTATGGAACCGATCCGACAATGGAGGATACGGACGGAGACAACGTCACAGATTATCAAGAACTTTTCCAGTTCCTAACCGACCCTACAGACCCCGATACAGACGGCGACAACCTTACAGACTATCAAGAACTATTCCAGTATCTGACCAACGCCACGAATCCCGATACAGACGGCGACAACCTTACAGATTATCAAGAACTATTCCAGTGGATGACAGATCCCAAAGACCCTGATACAGACGGCGACGGCCTGAAGGACGGTAAGGAAATCGAAATAGGAACCGATCCTAACTCCAGTGATACCGATGGCGACAATTTAACGGATAGCGAGGAACTGGAATATGGCACCGACCCCACTGACCCCGACACAGATGGAGACGGCCTTGACGACGGTGAGGAGATCGAAAGGGGAACCGATCCTAACTCCGGTGATACCGATGGCGACAATTTAACGGATAGCGAGGAACTGGAATATGGCACCGACCCCACAGATCCCGACACAGACGGCGACAACCTGACCGACTACGCCGAACTTTTCCAATACTTGACCGACCCTACAGACCCCGACACAGACGGCGACAACCTGACCGACTACGCCGAAATATTTGATTATAACACTAATCCAAAAAACCCCGACACCGATGGAGATAATCTAACTGATTATGCTGAACTCTTCAAATGGATGACCAACCCTAATGAACCAGATACTGATAATGACAATCTGACCGATGGGGAAGAAGTCAATCAATATGATAGTGACCCGAACGATAAGGATACTTCTGGTGATGGAATCAGAGATGATGTGGCAGTAGAATACGGCTTGGATCCGACGGAAACTCAACCCGAAAACTTCGTAAACGCTTTTAAGTACATCAAAAACGAACTCGGTTCCGATCTAGTCCACGATTTCGTTGATACGGTTTATAATGACGGGACGATCTCTGCCGAGGAATCGGTCCTCATCGACAATATCAATCAAATAAACTACGATCATATAATAGAAGTTCTGGTCGGTGATTTCGATGGAGAGAATGTTACCGAAAACCAGTATCAGGCCTTCGAGGTCATCAACAATCTAAGTGATGTGTCCGACGTTTCCCTCGACCGCATTGATAATCAGTACTTCAGCGACGAAAATCTTAATGGCTCTGAGCTTGAGAAATTAACCTTTCTGGACGAAGAAAACTACGGGATAAAGGAGTTCCTCAAACAGTCCGGTCGACTTGGCAATAACGAAGACAGCTACCTTGGGCTCGTTGCCGAAAATAGCCATAACATTCTGGAGCAGATACTGAACCAGAGCTACCATGACGACGGTGAAATAAATGCGACGGAGCTGAACATGTCCCGGGATCAGGACCAAGACGGTCTGATCCGTAAGATCGAAGAGACGATAGGAACCGATCCTTACGACCCGGACACGGACAAAGACGGCCTCCTCGACGGTTGGGAAGTCTACGGTGTTCAGAGGAAGAACTCGTCCGGCGAGTGGCTGGACTACGTGCCGCTACAGGACTACGGGGCCGATCCGCTCCACAAGGACATCTTCGTCGAGATGGTCAGCGAAGGCGACGCACCGAAACTGACCGACGCCGAAAAACTTGGAGCAATAGCGTCCTACCGCGAGGCTAACGTTTCCAACCCCGATGGAACAAAGGGAATAACCTTGCATATAGACGACGACACCCAGAACTTCTCCCTCGGCGGCCCTAACCTATTGCCTGGTGATTATTCACATAGCCCAGATGAGAGAGATTGGCTTCGTGAAAAGCATCCCAGATTCGGCCTCTTCCGAATGGGAGTAATTGGTGAGTGGGATAAAGGCGATCCAGCAGGAGTTGGAGCTGCCCCAGGGTATCATATTGCTCTCAATAACCGAACCGTCGAAGAGTACAACGCCTCGATCTACCTCGCTCACGAGCTGGGCCACAACGTCTTGGGAATTCTGGACGAGAGGAACTGGTTCAAATGGCAGTGGAATGGAAGCTGGCATACAGACGAATATCATTCAAATTATTCTGAAGGTGATGACTACACTGGTTATTTAATGAATAAATTTGCGAGTCCCTCATCAATTCCCCGCTTCCACGACAACGTCAGCTTCGAGATGTCGCGGGACGGTCTGCTCGGTCTGCCCTTCAACCTGGGCGACTATGATTTCGGCAACGAAAGCGAGATGAAGGACGCCTTTGGTGAATGGGAAGTTGTTCACGAAAATTCTACTCCTTCGTTGGGAATGAAATCAGAAAGAAGTTTATCGAATAACCAAGGTCTAGAATATCCTTTACTCGAGGAAAAAGTAGAAGAGGTTCTCAGTGATAAGGGCTTGATAAAAGACGAATACAATCCTGAAAAAGATATTCTTTTGGACAAAGAAATCTTTTCTAGTGAGCAAAGGGAGTTTCTTGATCTTGTTGATCTTCTTCCTCAGGCGAAGGTCAATTCTATCCATAACTCTAGAAGCAGAAGAGAAAAACAGGACTGAGGTAAATATTTTCAACTATTAATAACAATAAATTTAAAGGCAGAAAGATAAACCACTATTAGAGACTATGGGATTAGAGTTTTTTTCAGGAAAAGGTGGACCTATTTCACATTCTAAGAAACGGATGTTTCTTTTCATCATCCTCATCTCTGTAATTATTATTCTTCCAATGGTTGTCCAGGCTGAGACCTGTGGGACTTTCGATACCGAGGTCAAAATAACAACAAACGACTGCTCTGCCGATAGAGAGGGGTATTGTATGAAAGGTAGTGATTGCGAAGCAGTATGTCGATACTCTGGTAGCGATGACGATCCTTGTCCTGAGACTTGTGTTTCCGGCGATAGCTGTTACTACGGTGATGTCTCTCCCATCTACCCAAGTACCGACTGTGATTGCGAAGAAATAGATTGGTGTGAACCGATTATCAAAAACCCTTGCACTGACGGTGAGTGTGATTACGCTTTTGTGGACACTTCCGCGGACTGTAGTGATGGTTGTCATGGGACAAGCTATCGTTATGACTGTAGTGACAAGGAGTGTCAAGATAGCTCCGATAGTGTGGAAGGAGGAGAAGGTGGTTGGAAGTGCACAGATTGCAGTTATTATACTTCAGATGATAACGAGACGACCTGTGAGACCTGCGGAGACGGTACTTGGGATTCCTCCGACTCGGCAGAATTTGAATCAGATCTTGGAGATTGCTGTGGAGACGATTATGATGAATATTGGTTGGATGAGTCGGGTGATACAGATGGATCAAACTCCCACGGCTGCTGTGACAGTACGAGTGACTGCGTGGACGACAATAACTGCTACAGCGATGGAACGAACCGGGACGTCGATGGCGACGAAATCAACGAACACTGCGACAGCGGAAGCTGGTTGGAGTGCGATCCCAGCGAGCCGTGTTGTGATTCCGATGGCAATATAATAAGCGACGGCAGCAAAGGTGGTTGTGGAACCTGCGAGTACTGTAATGATAACGATCCCCAGTGTGAAGAGATTGATGACGAAGATCCTTATGATGACTGTGGAACCGACGAGACCTGCTGCTCCGG
>JBKHHH010000020.1:0-10626 GCA_046539285.1 Candidatus Aenigmatarchaeota archaeon
CTTCGCAAGTATCTGCGCGGTAAGGTCATCCGGGAGATAAACCAACATCTCTTCGACCGCGTCCTCGAGATCAAGACCAAAGACCTGACCCTGGTCTGCGAGCTTTTTGGCAAAGGTAACTTCATTCTGGTCGACGGCGACGGAAAGATCATCCAGCCGATGGAAGTCCAGAAGTGGAGCAACCGGGAGGTCGTTCCGAAGAAGGAATACAAGTATCCGCCATCCGGCGCCGACCCACGTAAGATCGGAAAGAGGGAGTTGATGCGAAAGGTAGACGATGATCGGGAAGTGGTCCGTGAGATAGCAAGAGGCCTCAACCTCGGTGGCCAGTGGGCGGAAGAGGTATGTGCCCGGGCCGGAATAGACAAGACGACCGAGGGCAAAGACCTAACCAACCAGCACGTATCAAAGATCAAGGAGGCGATAGATTCCATCTTCTCCGAAAATAGAGATGCCAAGCTGGTCCGCAAAGAAGGCAAACTCGTCGCGGCGATACCGTTCCCGCTTCAGATCTTTTCTGACTACGAATACGAAAGCTGCTCCTCCTTCAACCGGGCCCTGGACAAGTATTTCTCCGGCGAAGATGTAAAGAAGGTGGAGAGAGAAAAGGAAGAGAAAAAGAAAGAAAAGGTCAAGAAGATCGAAAGAATCGAGAAGGAGCAGAAGGAGGCGATCGAAAAATGGGAGCGGATCAAGAAGGAAGCAAAGGAAAAGGCTGATCTGATCTACAACAACTATTCGCTGATCGAAGACGTCCTGAACGGGATGCAGAAGGCCATCGACTCGGATCTGGACTGGGACGAGATCAAAAAACGGATCAAGGAGGAAGACTCGCCCGAAGGACGGGCTATAAAGGAGATCAATGAAGGCGACGGCGTCGTGGTGGTGGAAGTCGAAGGAGAAGAGATAGAACTGGACTTCCGGGACTCCGTCGAGGAGAACGCAGAGAGTTTGTATGAAGACGCGAAATGGGCCGAAAACAAAATGGAGAAGGCAAAGGAGAAACTGGAAGAAACCAGAGCGGAAAAGAAAGAAGTTGAAGAAAAGGACAGAGAAGAATTCGTCGACAAAGACAAGGAAAGGGCCAAACCGGAAGAAAAGGTGAAAGTGACAAAGGAGGAAGGCTGGTACAAGGACTACCGCTGGTTCAAGACTTCCGAAGACTTTCTCGTCGTTCTGGGCAAGAGCGCCAAACAGAACGAAGAGCTGATCAAAAAGAAGACGGAAGAAGAGGACGTGATTCTTCATCCCGAACTTCCGAAGTCACCTTTTATCGTGGTCAAGACCGAGGATAGAGACGCGACTCCCCTGGCCATCCGCGAAGCGGCCGAGTTCGGAGCCTGTTTTTCCTCGGCCTGGAAACGTGGCTATGGAGCGGTGGACGTCTACTGGGTCCGACCGGACCAGGTGACAAAGGAGGCCCCGTCCGGCGAGTACATCGGTAAAGGATCCTTCATGATCAAGGGCGACAAGAACTATTTGAAGAAGACCGAACTCAAGATCGCAATCGGTGTCAAACTCGACCGCGAGGACAACGAAATCCGTGTCTTCAACGGATCGGTCCAGTCCGTCCGCAACCAGTCGAACTACTTCGTTTCCCTCAACCCTGGCGAGACGGAGATGAGCGAGCTGGCAAAACAGGTCAAGAACAAGCTGACCGAAAAGGCCTCACCCGAAGACAAGAAGTTCATCAAAAAAATCCCACTGGAGAGATTTAGACCGTTGATCCCACCGGGCGGAGGAGTTCTTGTCGGCTGATATGATGATCTCCGAACTTGTTTTAATCACGATAATCCTTTCGCTTGTACTCTATGTTTTGTACCTGAAGAAAAAGGTTGATTTCAAGGTCAAGCGCAGGATCGAAGAGATCAAGGAGGACGTGAGAAAAGACGCCCTGAAGAGAAGCCGGGCCACGATCAAAGGCCAGGTGGCCGAACAGATCGTCCCCTTTCTGGAGGAGTTCGAATACAGTCCATCGGACGCGCGTTTTCTTGGTTCACCAATAGACTACATCATCTTCGACGGCTACACGAACAACAAAGAAATTGAAATAGTCTTATCGGACGTGAAAACCGGGAATAATGCCAAACTGACCGGCGAGCAGAAAAAGATAAAACAAGCAGTAGAAGAGGGTAAGGTCAAATGGAAGACGATACGTGTCGATCAGGACTGATCGTGCTTGCCAGGTAACTGCCAGTCCTCGGCTCTAATATTTTCCTCCTTTATATTCATTTCCAGGAGGATCTTCTTCATCGAATCAACCATCGGTGGAGGGCCGCAGATATACCACAGTCTCTTAGAAAGATAAGAAACATATTTTCTGATAATCCTTTTGTCGATTCTTCCCTTCTCACCGTCCCAGTCATTGGGTATTTCCTGGGTCAATGTGTTCACAACTCTGACATTCCTCATTATATCTTCTATTCGCTTCAGTTCCGAGCGGTAAATTATATCGTCTTTCGTCCGGTTGCTATTGACCAAGACCACATTGTTCCCCAGATCTTTCTCAACTATCAAGCGGATCGCAGAGATAAAGGGTGTGATACCTGAACCACCGGAGATAAAGACTACATCCTTATCTATCGTTTCGTCAAAAATAAGTGAATCGCCATACGGGCCCGTTGCGTTTATTTTATCTCCTTCTTCCAGGTTGTGAAGACGGGAGGTAAAGTCGCCCATCTTCTTGACTGTGAACTCGATCGGATTTTCCTGTGTCGGCGGATTTGAAAGTGTGAATGGTCTGGCTTCGGTCTCGTCCCCATCCTCTGGAAAAGAGAGCAGACAGTACTGTCCCGCCTTGAACTCTATTTCCTCATCTAGCTTAACCCGAAGGGTTTTGACATCGTGCGTCTCATCGATGACTTTGATTATCTCGCCCTCACAGTCAATCATCTGAATCCGTCCTCCTCCACATGGATATCTCCACAGACCTTGCAGCGGAAAAATTTTTCGCCACAGTTATCAATGGAATAATAGTCAGACAGAAATAAATTAGTTCGAGTCCTTTAAAGCTCGCTGTCTATTTTTCGAGCAATGCCACGAATCTCCCATTGGGCAGCTTCTTGAGTTCTATCCGGCATGAATCCTCTTTGTCTGTTGAAACCGTCTAGACTGAATACAATACCCAGATCAAGACAGTGAGGGATTACTTCTGCAGCGTTTGCTTTACCTACTTTTTTCTTTCTATTATGATAGAGTTCCATTGATTCACCGACAAGATCCACGAACTCCTCTTCGAAACTAGATTTTTCAACAGTAGAAGGAACGATCTTCCTTCCTTTTTCGGCGGCATCGTATAACGATTCCACGGCATTTTTGACTGTGTCATTGCGCATAAACTGATGCCAGGCGGAAAGAGACATCGATGTGACATATCCATCGACCCTTTCTGGATCATTGCTTAGGTTTACAAAGGACATCGCCTCGTCGTTCAAATTCCTTGACTCATCCTTCAGTTCTTGATCTATACTGTAACTGAATGTTTCAACGATATCTTCCACATTATAATCGTCCAAAACTTCGCTCACCCACTTATTTTCTTCACAGAACATGTTTGCAACCGGATAGCCCTTGCCTGACTCGATGAGCAGATCCATGTTTTCTTCATTGAAAAGAAGTGGATCTTTTTTATTGAGCTCGTTGATGGCCTCATAAAAGACATCTTCGACGACATCAGGAATTTCCGTGTTTTCAGACTTGAGGTTCCGATGGATGTTCATCAATCCAGCCAGATTGGTTTTCTGGTGAAGATGTGTAGCTGCTGTACCGAGAGGTAAGATGTAACGTGCATCTTCCTTGGGAATATCTGTATCGATCATTTCGTTGTAAAGTTTACTCTGTTTGGCAAAAAGTTCATTAACACCGTCCGAAACATTCGGGCTGATAAAATCTTTGGCCTCTGTATATCTCTGTGATTGCTGCAGGTATTTAGGGTGATCAAAAGAACAGAAATAAAGTGTCGCTGAACGGGGTATTTCATAGTTGAGTCCAATGTCAGCTTGGTAAAAGGCGGAGATATGTCCCTGTTTCGCTAATGTATCCTTTATAAATTTTCTTTCGTTCTCTTTCAGCTCATCCGGACTCATTTCTTCTTTCGCGGCTTTCCAAATCCCCAGAGAAGATTTTCCTTCAGGATCGCCAGAAATTCGTGTGTTATATACTGTGGCTTCGGTAGCACCCCAATCATCATGTTCTGGATTTGCGGGAAGTTCGGCTACAGAAACTTTTGGTTCACGGTAGGAAATTTCAGCCATTTTATCTCAACTCAGATTTCTGAAAAGAGTTTGACCTCAAAATATTTATACCTCGAATCTAGATCAGATGACTTCTCTAACTAGATCCTTTATCTCTTCGTTAACCTCTTCTATACTCCTGTCCCCATCGATAACGCAAACATTCTCATTCAATTCCTTTTCCAGATCTCGGTATCGTTGTCTTAGTTTCTCCTGGAACTCTGTTGTCTCAAAGATGACAGAACTTTCGCCATCCCTTTCCTTCAGCCTGCGCATCGATTCTTCTACCGGTACATCGAGAATCACTGTTAGATCCGGGTTGATCGCGTACTTGTTTATCTCCTTGACCCATTCTTCGTCAACACCGTGGGCCGGCTGATAGGTCAGAGATGAATGGTAGTATCGGTCAGAAATAACATGTTTTCCTTCTTCCAAAGCCGGTATAATTCTGTCTTCGACGTGGATCTTTCTGTCGGCTGCGAAGGCAAGTCCTATCGCCTGCGGCGAATAGTCGTGTTCGTCTCGAATCAGTTTTTCATCAATTATCTTGCCTATTCTGCCCTCTTCCTTCACAGGTTCGTGCGTAGAAACAACATCGTAGCCTTCATCTTCCATCCATTCGCAGATCAGATCGCGCTGGGTCGTTGTTCCAGATCCGTCGGGCCCTTCGATAACAATAAATTTACCATCGTAGTTATTCATTCCAACACCCCAAACTGTCTAGATACTAAACTTTTTTAACTCTAACTGCCACCGCTTTGTAGTTCGGCGTGAAGCTCTCCTGATCGAACTGCGTCGGTACCAGCTCATTTACAAGAAGTTTTCTCTCGTGGAAAGTGGCGCCAACGGTTCCTTTCGGGATCGAGTCGTCGATTTGGGCTACACTTGTTAGAGAAGAAACGGGACTCGTGACTTTAACCCGGTCTCCGTCCTTCAAACCAAGTCTTTCTGCATCCTCCGGGCCGATATAGAAGCATGGATCGTCTGACAGTTTATCGAGCTTCTCTGACTTCGAGGACATCTCGCCGGTCAGAAACTGGTACGGCGAACGGAAAGTCGTCAAAATGTAGGGGTACTGTTCGCTGCGCACGTCATCAACGCCGGGAAAGTGTTCTGGCTGGAATCTTTCGTATTTCTTCTCCTGTCTTGCTCTCCCGTCTTCGCCCTTGTAGATCTTGTTGATATCGATCTCAGAGTAGTCCGGAACTACATCTCTGATCTCCTTGAGAATTCCTTTCGTGCTCTCGTGGTCGATAACCTCGAACTTGCCATAATAAGAAGACAGTTCCAGAAAAATCTCCCAGTCGGGTTTCGCCCCGCCCTTCGGATCACGAACTTTGTTCACCTTGCGGATCCGTCTTTCGCCATTGGTGATCGTTCCTTCGCGTTCAGGTAGAATTGGCGTGGGTAGGATCACGTCCGCGTATTCCGAGGTTTCATTTTCATACGGTCCACAGTAAACTAGAAACATCTCCTCCAGATTTTTCCTCACCTCTTTGAGATTTGGCATCGACTGGGCCGGATTGAAGGAGACGACGAAGGCAGCTTTGACCGGTGAGAGGAGGAGTGCCTCCATGATGTTCTTGCCTTTTTCGTCCGAGATCTCGCAGCCCCAGAGCTCCTCCAGCTCGCTTTCTGTCGTGAAGTTGCCGGTCGGAAGCGAGGTCGGTACGCAGCCCACGTCGCCAACACCCTGTACGTTGATCTCGCCTCGCTGCGTCAATATATCGCCCTGTTTCAATATCATTAGATTGAGCAATGAGTGTATGTTCTCGATACTGTTTACGTGCTGCGTGAAGCCCATGCCATGGAAAACAGAGAAATTCTTTGAACCGGCTATGGCGTCCACGACTTCGTCGAAGATCTCCTCACGGATCTCGCATTCCTCGCAGACGTACTCCTTGTCGTAATCGCTGGCCACATCCACCATCCTTTCGAAGCCATCAAGCTCCTCCACCTCCTCCCTGTAGTTTCCCTGTTCGATCAGAGCATTGATGATGCCGTTGAGAAGCGCCACTTCGGTCCCGGGCTTCGGAACCAGGTGCAGGTCGCTCTGATTGTAAGTCTTGTTGTGAATGGACTCGACGGAGATGACCATCATATCTTCAATCCGGTCTAGTATTCTGTCGTTGAAAACGGGATAGTTGTTGGCTGGATCGGACCCGATGATGAACAGACAGTCCGTATCTTCTATGTTCTTGGTTTTGGTCAGGTTGGCCGCACCGAAGCAGTCCTTCATGCCCTTTACGGTAGCAGCGTGGCAGAGCCGACCGCAGCAGGAGTCGATGTTGTTCGTCTTGAAACAGATGCGGCCGAACTTCTGGATGATGAAGTCGTCTTCGTTTGTGATCTTGCCCGACATATTAAGAAAAACTTCGTCCGGAGCCAGGTCCTTTGTGTTATCGTATATGTACTGCAGGGCTTCCTCCCAGCCAACCTCTCTCATCTCTCCGTTCTTCTCGATCATCGGACTGGTAAAACGTCCCTCGTCTACGGTCTCATGAACAGTGAGGCCTTTGATGCAGGGCTTGCCAAGGCTTACTTCGTCCTCTTCGTTGGGCTTGATATCGACAATCTCGTTGCCGTCCAAAATATAGTCCAGTTTACAGCCGATGCCGCAATAGGGGCAGATAGAAGTCACTCGCTCCATAGTGATAGACTTGTCAGAGAGGTTAATAACTTTTCAGGGATTAAAAATAAATTAGAGAAAGATTTAAACAACATGGGTGTGGAAGTTGGAGGTAAAAGAAGGAATCGAGATCTCCAGAAAAGAACTGAAAGAAAGGGACTACCGTCTTCTTAGACCACATGGATTTAGCGACATCTACAGTAACGGAGAAGAAAAAATACTCTACGAAAACGGCACGGTCAAAGAAGTAATATCAAGAGAAGAAAACTTCGAATAGAGTACCGGGTCCTTTTCCAGAGGGTCGGATATTCAATTTGCCTCTTCTGCCTTCTCAAGGTAGACATCGAACCGGGTTCCACCGCTTTCACCCTCCACAGTCTTGACTCTACCTCCATATACCTCGACTATCCTCTTTGTGATATAGGTGCCCATCCCTGTACCGGAACTTTCTTTCCCCTTTATATCCTTCTCGAAAAGACGGTCCTTTATTTCTTCCGGTATTCCTTCACCGTCGTCCTCGAAGTAGATCCTGTATTCGTCATCGAGATCCTCGTAGCCAACGACCAGTTCGTCTGCGCCGGAATGTTTAACGCTGTTCTCGACAATGTTTTCAAAGGCTTCCGACAAAAGGTCGCCGGCCAGAACAAAGTTCCCACTGTCGTCTTCTCTCCACTTCCTTCTCCAATCATCCTTCACGGTGACTTCGCCGTTTAAATTTCTACCGTAACTTACCGCCTCCTGAAGATAGTCCGGTAGATGTACCTTCTCTATTCTTTCCTTTTTTATTTCGCCCAGTGAACCGGCCTTGTCCGCCAGCTTCAAGCATTGACGGACAGCCTTTCGGCTCTTTCGGAGTTTTTCTTCCGTCTCTTCCGGTAGATCATCATCGAGGGCCATCTGAATCCAACCGTCTATGATCTGGGCCTTGTTCTTCAGGTCGTGCCTCAACAGAGAATAAACAAATTTCTCGTCTTCCTCTTCCTTATCTTTCATATTTTTTTCAAAAACCTTGCTCAGTATTCCCTCCTTGAGTCGGCCGAATGATTTTCCATAATCATCCTTCTTCTTCACGTAGTAGTCGACACCTTTGTTCAGGGCCTTCATCACTTTCTCCTCGTTGCCCTGGCCTGTGTATATAATAAATGGCACGTCGATCCGCCGGTTGATTATTTCTTCGTAGAGAGCCAGTCCTCTTTCCTCATCTCCGGATGCATCGTATTCGGAGACCACCGTACTGTAATCCCTGTCCAGGACGTCGTCGATCTCCGCCTCTGAGAGAGGAAAGACGTCTATATCGAAGTTATCGCCCAGCAATTCATCCGCAAGATTGCGGTATCTTTCCTCATCATCAAAGAAAGCGACCTTGATTTTTTCATCTGACATGGTCCCTATGTTACTTACAGCCAAAAACTTATATTCTTAAAGGCTGAAAGACGGTTATCTGAACGTTAGAGAATCTAAAAACCGATTTTAACTTTTCGTTATCCCTCGATCAAGAGGAGAGAAAGATATAAAACATTTTAAATTAAAATATTTTTCAGTGGTTCAATGCGAAGCGAGCCTTTATGGGAAGCGGGGCCTGAAGCCATAGCTCACCGTGGACTACTTTCTACTGATGGTAAGAATGAGGGGAACTGACAATCAGTTCGGGCTGTATCCAGAGGAGGACAAGAAACCAGTCGCAGTTATCTCCGATACACACTACGAGAGAAGATCGCCTCCGGCCGTTGAAGAAGAGATCAAGCAGATAGAGAATTACGGCGATATTTACGGATGTGAAGAGCTCTGGGCCGCCGGAGATATAGGAAGTATAAGTGATGTAGAAAAGTTGATCGACTCGGACTTCGAAACGATAAGACTGGTCCCTGGGAACCACGACCACTGGGATGAAATTACACTGAAGAAAAATTCACTCCTCCTGGACGACATACACTGCCATGAAAAACTGGACTGGGAACTGGAGATCGGTAGTGATAACTACAAAATTTGCATGTCCCATCGACCCCACGACTTTGGAACTCGGGTAAGCTATGAAGAAGGAATGGACTGTGATTACTCTAATTACGACATCCTTGTCCACGGACATTCCCACATGTCCCACTTCCGTCCGCTTGAAGAAAAGGTTGTCGCCCTCGGCTGCGGAAGTACCCATAAAAACTTCTATATGCCTTCGCGATTCCCCAGAAGAAGCATGCAGGTGCTCGAAATCAACTCTGCCATCGACATAAAGGAGATCGATATCGAGAGGGACGAAGTTGTCTTGGAAAAGTTGTTCAAAAAGACTAAAGACGGGGGGTTTGAAGAAAGTGTGGAATGGAGACAGGGTCACTACGACAAGCTCTTCGGCGAGAACGTAACCCGCCAGGATTCTCAAGTCCCCGAATATCAGGATTTGTCCGCCGTCAATCTTCTTTGAACCCGGTTCTTCACGTCACTGAACTTTTTCTTGTACTGCTCTCGTTTGACTCCGAGCAATCTAAGCAGTTTTCTGACGACCGGATGCTCGAGGAACTCGTCCAGTTTGTGGAGCTTCTCCATCACCGCAAGCAGTCCCAGGGTCAGAAGACCATAGGTCATCGGGATCGAGATATCGAAGCCATGGAGATAGCTATAACCACCGGAACCGATGACCACTTCCTCTGCTATCACGTCGACGATCATGGCCAGGATAGCCAGCACGAGGGCGCTCTCCTTGTTCCTTTCGGATATATTGTAGAAGCCCCAGAGACCGATGATAATTGAAATATAGAATATGGTTCCGCTGTTGGTCAGGTATATCTGCCGGGCATAGAGGATAAGACCGATCGAAATCAAAAGGTAGAAGATGGTGTTAACCCGGAGGGGTATCTTTAACTTGTTCATCCTTGTAAAGAGAAATCCGGCCATGACGCCAGCCGAAAAGAAAAGGAACATCAACTCCACGGGCACGAGACCGACGACGAAGAAAACCGACTGATGGTACGTCCACAGGCCGCTGCTCGTTCCGGCGTACTCGACCAAAAAGTCGATAGTCATCACAAGTGTGCCGAGAAGAAAAAACTTCAGGGATTCCATCTGCTTCCTGTTCTTGAGGAGAAAAAGGAAGATTGCAACCGCCGCAAAGACGGACAGCCCGGAAAGTATCGTCAAGTGCCAGAACATTTCATCACCGACAGAAAAACCTTTAGGTGAAATCAGTTTATTAAAGTTTTTGGAAAGCAAGTCTTTTTATTTCTCAATTTTTAGTTTTGTTTATGCTCAAAGCAGCCATCTTCGACTGGGACGGTGTGATCGTCGATACTGTAGAAATACAGTACAACTGGTTCAAGCACTGCTGCAAACACTTCAATAAAGAATATCCTTTCGCAAACGTAGAAGAAATGAAAAGTAACATAAAGGAACCCTTCCCCAGGATGTTCGAAGAATTCGGGTTCGACTGGGAAGAGGACAGGGAAGATATTTCCCATCTCTTCCATCAATATATGAAAAAACAAAATGTTCCGATCAAGAGCGGGATGAGAGATGTGCTCGCAGACCTGAAAGGATCGGATTATAGACTAGGTATCGTCTCCTCCAACAGGGAAAAAATTATCAGGGAAAAGCTTGAAGGCCACGACCTCGGGAAGTATTTTGATGCGGTAGTAGGTCATCAGGGACGTGATGAACACCTTAAACCTAGTCCAAAGATGATAGAGTTCTGCCTGGAAAAAATTGATCTGGGTCCGGAAGATGTGGTATACATCGGCGATCAGCCGACTGACATCGAGGCCGCGAAGAGGGCCGAAA
>JBKHHH010000021.1:0-9937 GCA_046539285.1 Candidatus Aenigmatarchaeota archaeon
GTTCTCCTCCTGGATGTCGCCGATGGCTCCGATGACAGCCAGATGTGCCAGGTTCTTATTGTCTTCGGAAACGGATCGAGAAAAGAGGTAGGTAACGCCGGACCCGGAGATATTATCCTCCTCAAGTCCGATGAGATGTGGGTTAACGTGGTGCCCGGTCTCCAGCTCACCGGTAACCTGATGGTGATCGAGAATGATGATATTTTCCACGTCGATCTGATTCACCAGGTCGAGATGACTGGAACCCAGGTCGGTAAAGATCAGGTTATCTATATCTTCTTGATTGAGTCTTTCGATTACCTCTGGTTTGAGCTGCTGGACAATAGAAAGATGGATCTTTTTACCAGCCCTCAAGCAGGTGGAAAGCATCACAGAAGCAGAGGAAATTCCATCGGCATCGTAGTGTGAAACAACTCTGAATTTATCGTTGTCCCTGAAGGTCTCAACTGCAGGCTTCAATAGCTTTTCCATCTTCTCCATACCGCTCATGCAAATCTACACCGAGAAAACAGTTGAAAGGCTACCTGAACTTTTTGATCATACTACCCTTTTCTGGCTTGTACTTCCAGTCTTCGGGTAGACGGCCTTCCTTCTTGTAGTACTTACCGAGTCTACGGATCTTCGATTCGAGCTGCTCCAGGCCATGGATTGCTGAAGAGTCCTTTTTATTCTCCTCAAGATGTTCCCTGACCTCCTTCGTCCTTTTAATTAGGTTTCTCAGGTCCTCGGGAAGCTCTTCGTTTCTCTTTTCTTCAAGGATTTCGCTGATCTTTTTGTCGAGGATATCCTTGACAGAAGTCACGCCGTACTGGTCTCTGAGAACCATCCCGATCTCCATCGAGTCTTTGCCTTCTTCGGCCAGATCCTCGATTATCTTCTTCAGTTTATTCGGTGATTCCTTGACCCATTCTGGAGCTTCTTCTCTTTTCTTCCGGGTCGATCCGGATGATCCGTGTTTTCTTGAATACATTCTTGCCATGATAACACCTCTATGCTAACAACCTTACAAACTCAGATGAGATATATAAAACTATGCCCACCAGCGCGAGAAAGGCTCCGAGTATCGCCAAAAAGACCGGAAAGCCGGGCACGAAGGTCCCGACGGCGATCCCGACTATCGTCAACACGGCCGCAAGTACGATTATACAGTAGGAGAGGTTCTCCAGAAATTCACGACGCGTCTCGCCCTTCAACCAAGTCATGAAGTCGTCGAAATTCATCAAATATCTCTTGTTTTTGTTTTTTATAAATTAATGGTAGCCCGGCCAGGATTTCCCGACCCTGCGCCTTTTCCGTGGACGCTTTTTCTAAAAGGGTCCTTCGAACCTGGGTCGCCGGGTGTCTTTCATCACACAAAGCTTGACAGATAACTGCCAAGCATGGAAAGCACCTGGGCTTTCCAATGCTCAACGCTTTGAACGGATGTCCAAAGCCCGACATCCTTGACCATTGCCCCACCCTACTTTTCGCCCACGTTTTACGAGCGAAGCGAGTAAAAGGTGGCTAGACTACCGGGCTACGCCGTAAACTAAATGAGTCGAATAGGCTTAAAAATCTTTCCGGCCAGGATATATTTAAATGAGAAAAGGAAATAATGGACAGGAGATGCAAATGAGGTACAAGTCCGGTGGACGTTTTACACTTTGAGCAGACTTCTCCTAGACAAAATTCTCACATAAACTATAAAAACATTCCAACGGTTAGTTTTGGATATGGAGGTCGATTTTAGATGAAATTACTGCTACTGCACTCAAGCCACCTGGAATACCAGGCCCACAAAAAAGCGCTGGACAGCGCCGAAGATACCGACAAAGAAAAACACAGGACAGAGGAATGTCTGGTCGCCTTCAACGCGCTGGATGAGGGCGACGAGAAGAACCTGGAAAGCGTGGCTACACAGGCCGCAGAGGAGATAAAGGACGTGGCCGAACAGGTAAATGTAGAAAACATCGTTATCTATCCCTGGGTGCACCTGACCTCCACACCCGGGAAACCGGACAAGGCCGAGAAAATTCAGGCGATGATGGAAGATAAGCTGAAGGACGAATACGATGTGACGAAAAGTCCCTTTGGCTGGTACAAAGAGTTCGAGATCCACGTCAAGGGACACCCGCTCTCCGAACTTTCGCGAGAGATCTCACCGGAAGGCGAAGAAGAGGAAGTAGAGGTAAACGAACTGAGCGAGGAGGAAAGACAGAGACTGGTCAAAAAGATGTCTAAAATAAACATGTCGACCAAGGAGCCTCCGGGCGGAAAAAAGAGTCACATAGAGTTAGGCAGGGATCTAGATCTCTACATTTCTAACCAGATAGTCGGGCACGGTCTTCCACTTTTCACACCTAAAGGTGCCACTATAAGGAGAGAAATAAAGAGATTCATAGAAGATGAGGAAATAAGAAGAGGTTACGAACATACCGATACACCTGAGATGGCGAAATCGGATCTTTACAAACTGTCCGGGCACTGGCAGCACTACAGAGATGATATGTTTACCATGGAAATAGGCGACGAAGATTACGCTCTACGGCCCATGACCTGTCCCTTCCATTTCGCGCTTTACAAGAGAAAACCAAGAAGTTACAAAGACCTTCCAAAGAGATACGCCGAGGTATCCACACTATTTAGAAACGAAAAGTCCGGGGAATTAAGAGGACTGACAAGAGTAAGGCAGTTTGAGCTGGCTGATGCCCATATAATTTGTAGAGAGGACCAACTAGAAAAGGAATTTCAGGGAGTACTGGACTTGATAGAACACGTAATGGACAAACTAGGGATAGAGGATATATGGTATAGATTTTCTAAGTGGGATCCAAAAGGCAAGGGAAACAAATACATAGATGACCCAAAAGCATGGGAAAAGTCAGAAAGGATAATGAAGAAGATTTTAAAAGACTCAAACCTGGATCACGTAGAGGAGAAAGGAGAAGCAGCTTTCTACGGACCGAAACTCGATCTCCAGTATAAGGACGTTTACGGGAAAGAGGATACGTTAATTACGGTTCAAATCGACTTCGCTCTTCCTGATAGGTTTGATCTGACATACAAAAACGAAGATGACGAAGAGGAAAGACCAATTGTCATCCATCGTTCCTCGGTTGGTTGTATCGGAAGAACAATTGCAAACCTCTTGGAAAAAACCCAAGGAAACTTACCGGTCTGGCTCTCCCCAGTTCAGATGAGAGTGATAAATCACACCGATAGAAATAAAGAGGCTTGCAAGGAATTCGTGGAGAAAATGAAAGAAGAGGTTCCCGACATAAGGATAGACACCGATCTAGAAAGCTCCCGGATAAGCAGTAAAATAAAGAAAGTCGAAATGGAAAAGATACCTTATGCAGTTGTGATAGGCGATAAGGAAGAAGAAAACGACACTCTAGCCATTAGAAGAAGGTGGGAAGATAACGTAGACTATGGTGTTAACCCAGAAGACTTCATCCAGGAAATCAAAGAAAAAATAAACAAAAGAAAATGATAATATGAAATTTCCTAAACTATTCTGGGGGATAGCAATAGGCGTAGTCGCAACTGTCCTATTACTGGCACTGGTCAATTTACCAGAAGAACCCGGTAAACCGAAGGTGGCAGTGATTCCGATCCAGGGAGC
Source organism: Candidatus Aenigmatarchaeota archaeon (assembly GCA_046539285.1). Lineage (GTDB taxonomy): Archaea > Aenigmatarchaeota > Aenigmatarchaeia > PWEA01 > PWEA01 > JBKHHH01. The sequence continues at coordinate 3,605 of JBKHHH010000021.1, forward strand.
AATCCAACCCGGTTCGGCTTATGCGTCACCTTCTTATGTCAGAAGTCAGATAAACAAAGCAGAGGACGAAAACGCAGCTGGATTTCTTTTCGATATAAATTCACCGGGTGGAACTGTTGTCGGTTCGAAGAAGATCGCCGAAGAGATCGAAAAGACAGACAGTCCGAGCGTCTGTTTACTCCAGGACGTTGCCGCCTCCGGAGCCTACTGGGTCACATCGTCCTGTGATCACGTGGTTTCTGACCCACTAACTCTGACAGGAAGTATCGGCATCCGGTCATCTTATTTGGAATACTCGGAACATATGGAAGAGGAAGGTATCGAGCACGTGCGCCTGGTCAAGGGAGAGCACAAAGACATGGGAAGTCCCTACCGGAACTTGACAGAAAGGGAAAGGGAGATGTTTATAGATTCTTTAAACAAAATTTACAGCTACTTCCTCGAAGACCTGAAAGAAAACCGAAACTTGACAGAAGATGAAATAGAAAACGTATCCGATGGAAGAACTATTCTCGGCGAGGAAGCAAAAGAAATCGGTCTCGTGGATCAACTTGGAGGCCGGGAAGAAGCAAAGGAATGGTTGGAAAACCAAACAGGGAAAGAAATCGCGTTCAAAGAATACGAGAGAAAGATAAGCTTCTTCGACATCTTTGAACTTTCTGAAGAAAGTAAGGCCGAATCTCTGGCTCAATCCACCTGGAGCAAGTCGGCTCCTTTTCTAGCCACGGCAAAATAAATCAAGCAACGCCGGGTTTCTGAAGCTTGCCCCAGTAGTGGTTGAACATGGGCTCCAAAAAGTCACCGGCTGCGTGGTTACTTCTTGACCAGAAAGTGACATCCTGAGAGGGATGTACCTTTTCTTCATGCGTCAAGGCGAAGGCAACTTCGCTACCGTCGACAACGGAGAATCTCCCTATTGGACCACTGTCGTCCTCAAGATGTCGGACCTCGGCAAAGGAGGACAGTTTTTCCGCGATCTCTTTGATCTCATTCTTGACCGGGGCCGCGATTTTGATCTTCACACCTCTTTCAGCGGCGTCCTTGAGAACATGAACATGATTATTGTAGATTTCCTTTAGGCCTTCCTTTGAAGTCATAACATGAATTCTGCTTTCGGCGTTCTTGAACATGCTTTCAAGCTGTTGGATCATCTGACTTCTTCCTTTGAGCGCTCCCGTGAACTCACTGGGATCAGTGGATTCTACTCCACCGTCGTAAAGGCCCTTCAGTTCCTTGAAGGCATCGCCTTCTTTTACATTATCGATCTTATTGGCCATGTTTTTGTATTCTTCTTCGTGTTTCTTCTTCAGCCTTTCAAAAGCCTCTTCTGGCTCGACAGGAACGTATTTCATTGGTTTTCCCGTCTGAATATTTACAATACCTTGGTCAGCAAGACTTTCCAGAACGTCGTAAGTCCTGCTTCTCGGTACGTTAGAAATCTCGGACAGCTCGCCGGCCGTGGAAGGACCGTTTGACAGTAGAGCCGTCCATAGTTTTCTCTGATATGAATTAAATCCTAATGCTTTGAGTTGATCTAAAACATCCTCTGATGCAACCAAAAAATTCACCCCATTTGTTTTTTCTAGTTGAGTATTGAAGGTTAACGTATATAAATGTTAGCTACTTTTCTGTAGTAACTTTTCTCAATCACTCTGTTTATCGTAAAGGCTTTTAAGCCTTTCGGTTGTGTCCGCCTCTTCCGGTCCCTTGTCTGGCCGGAATCTAAGAAGCCGAGGGAAACGGAGCGCATAGCCGGTCCCGTATTTTGGGCTCTTCTGAATCTCCTCGTATCCTATTTCCACCACTATCTTTGGCTTGACCCTGACCTGCCGTCCTTCCTCCTCAACAATGATCTCCTGAAGCCTGTCCGTGATCTCTCCCAGTTGCTCTTCCGTCAGTCCGGTGCCCAGACGTGTTGTCGAGACAAAATCACCGGTCTCTGGATCACGGACAGCCAAGAGCAACGACGAGATCCATTCCGATCGCTTGCCCTCGCCCCATCTTCCTTCAGTAATAACAAGGTCGAGAGGCTCCATAGTCTCCTTGACTTTCTTCCAGTAGCCAACTCTCTTTCCGGGCTGGTATTTGGCCTTCATATTCTTGATAATGACACCTTCCTCGCCCATGTCCAGCGCCTTCTGGTAGAACTTCTTGGCTTCTTCGATATCGTCCGTCTCGAAATGATCGGCTAGCTTGAACTTGTTTTCACTGACCTTCACAACATCTTTCAGTCTTTTCCAACGATCCCGCAGCGGTTTCCACATGTAGTTCTTGCCTTCCAGATAGAAGATATCGAAACAGTTAACCTGGACTGGGATCTCTTTGCTCATCTTCTCTATATCGTATTCTCTCTGTATCCGTCTCGACAGCTTCTGGAAAGGCAGCGGATTTCCGTTTTCGTCAACGGCGAGGATCTCGGAGTCGATGATACACTCCTCACAGTCCAGGTGCTCCTTGGCCCACTTCACAACCTCAGGAAACTGTTTTGTCTTCTCGTCAAGCCGGCGAGAAAATATCCTGATCTCATCACCTTTCTTGTGCAGTTGGGCCCGAAAACCGTCGTATTTGACCTCCAGTGACACATCTTCATATGAGTTGAAGGCCGACTCAAACGATTCGCTGCGCTCGGGATGCATGGTCCGGATCGGTTTGAAGACTTCTATCTCCACGTTCTCCAGTTCCTCTTCTCCCTCCTCTTTCGCTATTTTAGCAACTTTTCCATAGTCCGTAAGAACGAAGAATGCGTTCTCCACCTTTTCCGCCTCGACATCGAAGGCTTTGGCGATCGCATCACGAACCGTTCCTTCACCGACACCGATCCGCATCTCCTCGAGGGCCGTCTTTACTATGTAACGGGCCTCTATCGGCTTGGCCGATACGAGGAGCTCTTTGACAATGTTCATCTTCTTTTCCTGCGAACCGGAACCAGTGATATCGGGGATCTTTCTCAGGTTTTCGTAAACTTTCTTCACCGTGAGTTCTTTCTGCATCAACGTCTGCTGTTTTTTGCGCTGACAGAAATACTCGGCCGTCTCGCCGAGATCTCCGGTGTCGCGAAACCTGTTCTCAATGTCACCGGCCTTGATGCCATAGGCTTTAGAAATGATCTTCTGCATCAGTTTGCCAGCGATGCCGATGTCCTTGTCCACGTAGGCGGGAAAAATACGCCCCATAGAAGCAAGTGAAATTATCTCAAGCTCTTCCTCATCCGAGTCCTGGAGAAGCTCGCTGACTATGTCCCTCATCTCGAGGTTCTTCGTTGTGGACTCGAGGCGCTTATAATATTCACATAGATCGGAATATTTCATACCATTAATTTCTGTCCGAGATTAAAATAACTTACAATTAAACAGGCTCTCGTTGTCTTCAGAGTTCTCGTAGTTGGAAATTACAGAATCCTTGACAACGTCTTCACATACTTCGAACTCACCGGAGAGCGCAGTCATCGTTTTATCCGTCTCCAACCAGACCTCATATATCTCTTCTCTCATTTCATCCGGGATCTCTCTGTGCTCTTTTTCGGCGTTGAGCTCCAGACCAGCTTCCCTGAGAGCATTGTTCCAGGATTCAAATTCATTTTTGTAAGTACTGGGCGAAGGAAGACTCTTGTCCTTTGCGAAATGGATCGCCGGTGGTGTTCCTTCCAGCTCTTCAGCTTCTTCTTTCAGGTAGTTCAGCAGTTCTTCCCGGCTAATTTTACTCTGTCCACCGGAGGGATTGGGATTCAAGCCTGCCTTCCTTACTGCTTCGTTGTAGGAATCGAACCTTCGGTAGTAGGTGGTCGGTGAGGGTGCATCGGGATCGTTCTGTAGTTCGGAAAGAGTGGGTACTTCTCCGTTTTGTATATACCTTACTTCTATCTTCAACAAAAGTTCCGCTTCACTGTATCGTTTTACCATGATCTATTTTAGTAGAAAAGAAAAGGATTTAAAGTTAATCCCTGTTCAGAGAACAGAGGACAGGACCAGTGGGAGAAGTACAGTTGCGTCGCCTTCGACCTGAACTAAGCTGCCCTTTTCATCGATCTTGCCCCAGGATATCGCCTCCTCGGGTCTCGCGCCGGACAGTGATCCATCCCACTCCACGGCCGTCGTGATGTAGACCGCTCTTTCAAGTCCACCGATAAACTGGTTCCACCAGATAAGATGGTGCTTGGAAATTCCGCCGCCGACAAGGAGACCAGAGGTATTTTTTGCGTCGAAAACCATCTCCGATATCTTGTCCTCATCCTTAAAGACGTCGACGCGGAAGTCTTTGTCCTGGCGGAAGGTCCAGATCTGGCTGCCAACAGCACCGTCGGTGATCCCGGGTACGAACATCGGGATCTTGTTTTTCCAGCACCAGTAGCAGATCGAATCCTCGTTCATCCGTTTGCCGATCTCCCAGATCAGTTCGTACGGGGCTAGATCTGTCTCACCTTCTTCATATATCTCCTGGAGAATGGGCTGCAGATTGTTCTCGATCACTTCGCCGTAGGAAGACTGGGGAATAAAGATATTACCCAAACGGTAGGTCTTTTCCTGATGAAGGGCACGATCGTCCGCGTCAAATTTTCCGTGGTAGTAATCTTCCCAGTGGCGGGCCAGATCGTGATCCAGAGTTCCGCAGGTCGTGATCACGGCGTCGAAATACTCTCTCTTGACCAGTTCCTTCAAGAGGCCACGGGTGCCGGTCGAGACGATGCAGGCCGGAAAGGAAAGGAAGTTCGTCGATTCCTCGTCACTAACCATTTCCTCTACGATGTCCTTTGCCACACCGACCTTCTTGGCGACGAACCCTCCGGCGTCTTTCATCTGATCCGTCAGTTCGTCGAGAGAAGTGTCCTTGTTCAGGTTGTAATCCTTTACTTTTTTCTTATCCATAATACACAACCTCACTTAGAACTTTGAATATATAAAATCTTTGGCCCCGGAAACCCTCTTCAGAAAAGACTTGGCATGGCGGCTCATCGCAAGTTTCCCGATCAAAATGCCAATTAAAGCACCTACTATTACATCGCTTGGGTAGTGGACACCGAGATAGATCCGGGAAAGACCGACACCCACAGCAAAGAGATAGAACATTCCTTTTTTACCAAATCTCTCGCCGAGAACATGAGCCAGAACAAAGGCGGTCATAGTATGGCCGCTGGGAAAACAGTACTTCAACAAAAATTTAGGCGAGGATAAAAGAGCGTAGTGGTAGGGAAGTAATCTGCCAAAGAAAAGTTTGAGCGAGGCAACAGTTAGATTGCCCAGAACCAATCCGATGAACAGGCGACCGGCAAAAACCTTTTCCTTGAAAGCGTAAAATATCAAGAAGAGGACAGCCCCCAGAACGGCATGGCCAAGTTGCGTGTAGCCCATGGCTATGGTATTTAGCACCGGGTTTCTCATCGAGACAAAAAACTGCATTATCGGTGCCTCGGCCGCGTTGAGTAACTGCCACTGAAACATAGGAAATATTCACTCCAAGAGCTTAATTAATTTAACGTCGTCAAGCGTTAAAATTTATATAATTCCGGGATGCTTTTTAATTAGATAAAATGGAGCTGTTTGAAGCCCTGGTCAAGCGGAGAAGCATTCGTAAATTCGAGGAAGAGGACGTAGATGATGAAGAAATAGGCGAACTTCTGACGGCCTGTAAATGGGCTCCTTCCGCCGGAAACCGTCAACCCTGGAAGATTGTGGTCGTCAAGGAAGAAGACAAGATCGAGGAACTGGCCCGGGCAGCTCTGGATCAGAACTGGATAACCCAGGCACCTGTTGTTCTTGTGGTAATGATCGACAAAGACCGAGGCGAGGCCACCTACGGAGAGAGAGGCCGTGAACTCTATGCTCTCCAATCAACGGCGGCGGCAGTCCAGAACATGTTGCTCCGGGCGACGGACATCGGACTCGGAGCCTGCTGGATCGGTGCCTTCGACGAAGCCAATGTTCGGGATATCGTTGGCTGTCAGAAAGAAGATATAAAGCCTGTCGCACTGATTCCCGTCGGACATCCGAGAGAAGAACCGGAGCCGCCAGGCAGAAAGGATATCACTTCCTTCGCCTTCTTGAACGAATACGGCGAAAAAGAAGAAGGACAATGGAAAGGAATTGATGAATACGCAAAGAAGGCTAAAAGAAAGGCTAGGGAACTGCTCGATTCGCTCCGCAGATACTGATCCTAGAGAAATAAAGCCATGCTAAGCATCGTAATTCCTAGAACCAGTGATATTTTTCTGTGGTTTCTTGTCAAAATTCTTCTGAAATGTCTTTTCATTTTCTCACTCTCTGGAGGGGTAGAAGAAGATGGAAGGGCGGAAAGTATGGGGGGGGGGAATTCCGCACTTCCAGTTGTGGGGTGTGTGGG
>JBKHHH010000022.1:0-9638 GCA_046539285.1 Candidatus Aenigmatarchaeota archaeon
GTCCGGATACTGTGGGTTATGTAGGCGATCTCCATCTCTTCCTTTTTTCTGTAGAGATCGGGGTGGTTTTCACAGAAGTGCTTGGCGACCTCCTTCAGAAAATATGCATCGTCCAGTTCACCTTTCATGTTGTCGATAAGCGAGCTTTTTCCAGAACATTCAGTCCCCTCAAGAATAAAGATTTTTCCCACGAAAGGCACCTCTAAGTTTTACTTCATTCCTGTTTAAAACCATTTCTCCGCCGGAGAAAAGATGAAGGATAACAGGTTTTGGAAAACATGTTTTGCAAGAAAAATAAGTATTTAAGTTTTTAGGAGGAAATTGAATTATGAGAATTGTAGATGAAATCTTCCTCCTGGACGGTGCCGGAATCGATGCCAATGTCTACTGTATCAACGGCGAAGTTCTGGTCGACACCGGTTCCGGACTCTTCGTCAAGGAGACACTGGAGCAGATGGAGAAGTACGGAATCGACAAGGACAAGATAGAGAAAATAGTTCTAACGCACGAGCACTTCGATCACACAGGCGCCGCGAAGAGAATGAAGGAGGAAACGGGAGCCAAGATACTGGCTTTCAAGGACGCAGAGATGGACAGCGAAGCAAACCTATCCTCCCTCTACGAAGAGGAGATCAACCCCGGCGACGAAGACTTCGAAGCACCTGATGTGGACGAGTATCTAGAAGAAGGCGACGTGATCAGTACCAGTGATCACGAATTCGAAGTTATCCACACACCAGGCCATTCGCCCGGACATATCTCGCTCTGGAACCAGAAAGAAAAGATCCTGATCGCCGGAGACGTGCTCTTCATCGACGGTTTCGGGAGAACAGACATCCCGGGCGGAGATCAGGGCGCGATGGAAAAATCCCTGAAAAGAATCAAGGAATTGGGCGACATAGAAGTCCTCTTGCCAGGCCACGGCACGCCAGGCTCTGAAGAAAACATCTACGGCAAAGACGCCATAGACAAGATCCTGGCCGAGATTTGAAGCCCTGACCCTGTTTTTCTTAGAAGTAACTAGCGAAATTTTTAAATAGTTGAACTTTTTAATTTATATACACTAAAAATATCTAAACTCCAACTGGAGGTGATTTTAAAATGCCCTTTGAAGATCCATTTGATGAATTGGAAAAGATGCAGCGTCGGATGAACAAACTGATGAAAGACTTCTGGGAACGAGGACCGCAGATGGCAGGAATGGTCCGCAGATTCCCGGTTGACATCGTCGAAGAAGATGAGGAAGTAGTGGTCAAGGCCGACTTACCCGGTGTCGAAAAGGAGAACGTCGCCGTCAAAGCGCAGGACAACAAACTAATGATCACGGCCCAGGAAGACAGAGAAAAGAAAGAAGAGAGCGAGAACTACTTCCGTCACGAACGAAGACGTGGTAAGCTACAACGGACGATAACCCTGCCGGAAAACATAGAAAGTGACAAGGCCAAGGCGGAGATGGAAGACGGCGTCCTCGAAGTCAGATTCCCGAAGAAGAAAGTAAAGAAAAAGAAAGAGAAGGAAATCGAGGTCGAGTGACCTCACCTTTTTATTTTTCTATTTCTAATCTATGAGCGAGAAGTATGGACTTAGGTGTTGAAACCCACTCCTCGTCACGCGGGCCCTATCTAGAGCCTATTTCTGATGAGCTCGTGAATGCAACTGTAGTTGGTTCTCAAAGATTTCCGGAGGACTGCTCTTATCAGATGGCATTGAACAAGGAAAAACTCAAGGAAGTTAGTGATGTGGAGCTTCCCGCTGAGGCCTCCTGGAAGTCCTACGACGATAGAAACCTTCTCTACGAGGTCGGCGATCTGGAAAGGGATGTTCTTCGTGAATTTCAAGAAGTATACAGCGAAGGAGGACTAATTCTTTCAGAGGCGGTCGATCCCTTCTATGCTCAAAAAATGTGTGACGACGGAGTCTGTCTTAACTTTGCCCGAAAAAGGTTTGAAGGCAACACGGACCCCGAGGTTAAATCAGCTCAACTAGACCGTTTTCGTTTTGAAGATCTCCATCGATGAACTTTTCGATGGTCCAGAGATTGGTCTTGCAGTGACCGGCCACCTCGGATGGCTTTATCCTACCGCCGGCCAGGGCCAGGTAAACCAGTAGCTGGTCGCCGGCATACCGGTCCACGGCTCCTCCTGAATTTCTGATCAGATCCTCGGCCGCTTCCTTTCCAACGTTTTCGGAAGCCTTCCCTTTCTCGCCAAGTGCGTTACCGCCGATCCTCGACTTTTCTGTCTCCAACCAGAGCTGGATACCGGAACCGGGCGACAGTGAATCGCAGTATTCCGTTTTTATCTCAATATCTAGATCAAAATTCTCTTCCAGCCTCTTCCGGGCTGATTTTTTCTGCCTCTCGGCCACGCTTGCGTTGCGTAGGTGATTCGAAGCGTAAGAAATACCCTTTATTTTCTTTATCTCTCCTCTTTCCGTCAGGTCGAATTTTTTCAGTTCGGATGGCTCCGCCCTGAAGTGAACTTCTCCCCCACCCTTGGGATAGAAACCACGTTTCTTGACCTCCATTTTTGCCTCGTAGCCCCTGTTTTCAAGAAGAGGAAGAAGAACGTGCTTGAAATAGTCGATGGGCGGACTCCACTTGACGTCGGTCCCGCCCCTTATCTTGAGTTCTATTTCCTCATCACAACTCAGCGCTAGCGGCATCAAGGACTGAAGGAGGAGCGTGATCGACCCGGCCGTGCCGATGTCGACATCTAGTTTCCCGCTTCTCACCTTTCCTGGACAGAAGGTTAGTTTCTGGCTGCCGATATCGGCACCTTCCATTTCAGCGCTACAGAGTTCGGCCAGGGTTTCCACGCCCTTTAGATGCTGCGTCTTCAGTCCGGGGTTCGGTCGGCTGCCTCTGATGTTACTGATCTTCACATCATTCCTTGTCAACGCGGCAAGGGAGGTAGCTGTCCGTAGTATCTGCCCACCGCCTTCTCCATAGCTTCCGTCGATCTCGATCATGGGACCACAAATTATTTTATTGTTTGTTCTGAATTTTAAACTATGTCCGATATCTACGATGACTTCCTCAAAGACAATGATCTGGACGACATCTGGGAGGAAGACCTTGATCCCGATGGACTTGAAGAATGGTACGAAGATAACATCGGAGTGAATATTACCGAAGGAGAATACATGCCCGACGGTGTACTCGGCATGGCCGATCCCTACACCGGCGATATAGTCATAGACAAGAATATGACCGGCGAGCTGCGATCAAGGGTCATCGACCACGAGGTTTGCCATGTCGTGAACCCTTATCTTTCCGAGTGGCAGGTCAGAGTCCTCACCGGAACCACACCCCGGGATCTATCCTATATGATGTCGGACTACAGCTTCTGAAGAACCTTCTCGAAGGTCGCCTGCTGGTTCTGGAAGTTAAGTTTGTTTCTTGTTTCTTTTGGTTCGAACCAGTTGTATTCCTCGTACTCTCGTTTGCTTCCGCCAAGGTTGATCGGGGCGCTTCCGTTTGCTTCCACGAGGAAAACGGCTGATTCCATCTCGCATCCTCCGACCGATATTTTATCCACAATACCCGTCTTCTCGATATCTCGGATGTCCTTGTCGGCGATGTTCAGCTTGTTCTCCAGAACCCGGACCAGAGCATCGCTCTGGTCTTCTTCCTTGCCCAGACGTCCGGTCAGAAACTGCCAGCGGTCCTTGCCCCTCAACTTTAGAAGTAGAAATTTTGTCTGCGGTTCGTTCCTATAGACAACGACTTTGATGTTGCTAATCCGGTTCATGCTCTATATCTTTGCCACGGCGGTTTAAATATTCTTTCCGGGCATAGCTTTTTATTTTATTTTCTATAATCATAACTGGGGGTAAGGATGAAAAGAAAATACGTGGAGGACTTGAACGAAGGTGACGAGGTAAAGACCACGCTTTCTGTCAAATATAAGAAGCCGATCCGCGACTACAAGAACGGTTATATGTTTACACTCGGTCTGGCCGATATGACCGACGAGATCGAGGCCAAGTACTGGGGTGGTAAGAACGAAGATGAAGTGAGGAAGGTATTTGATTCCTTTCAGACCGGCGATGTGGTCGAGGTCCGCGGAAATATCTCCAAGTTCAGAAACAATTTACAGATAAACATCGAGGAAGGCAGTCTGGAGAAGACGGAAGAGTTCGATATCGAGGATTTCGTGCCCAGCTCGGACAAGGACGTGGAAGAGTTATTCTCTAGACTAGAAGGAAAGATGAGAGATCTGGAGAACGAACATCTGAGAAGACTGATGGACTCCTTTCTCAACGATGAAGAATTTGTCGAGGATTTCAAAGGGTCGCCGGCTGCGATGTACTACCATCATGCTTACATAGGCGGCCTGGTCGAGCACGTTCTCCATATGATTGAAATCGGCGAAAAACTGTCCTCGTTGCATGAGGAACTCGACGACGATCTGATCAAGGTCGGTTGCTTCCTTCATGATCTGGGAAAGATGGAGGAGTTCTCGATCACGACCAATATCAAGCAGTCGAGAAAAGGATTACTAACCGGACATATAACCCTGGGTCAGGAGATGCTGATCCGAAAGATAGACGAGATCGAGGACTTTCCGGAAAATCTCAAGCACAAACTACTTCATATCCTGATCTCACACCACGGAAAGACTGAATACGGTGCGGTCAAGGAACCGATGTTCCCGGAAGCACTGGCCATTCACTATATAGATGAGTTGGACTCACAGGTAGTTCAGATGATCGACCTCAAGAAAAATGCGGAGACGGAAGACTTTCATACGTGGACCGGGAAAAATCGCTTCGGCCAGATCTACCTTGAGTAGGGGACGATAGATCCCGGTGAATCTCGGGCGTTTCTTCGATTATTCTGTCTATGGCCTCATATTTGGCCCGGAACCCATTTTTTTCATTGAGACCGGTGTTTATTTCTTTCATCTCAACTTCGATAATCGATGTACCGTTTCCTTGGATGTAAGTGCCTACTTCGTAATCTTGATAGTCTTCTATTTGCGAAATGTATTCTCTAGCTTTCTCGAGTCTTCCGATCATTGACTGACATACATCAGGCCTTGCCCCGACCACTATACCGTAGAGACCAAGCTTCTTTTCTTTACTGTCTTGAGCGAAGAGAGGAATTACGCCCTTCTGTTTTCCTGGAAGCCTTTTCCCGTTTTCAATCTCGTAGTACTTGAGATTTTTGCAGATAGTTCCGTAGTCTTCTCTTTTCTTCAGTTTTTTGATCAGCTCATCCTTGATATCGGATTCGTTTCTGGCAGCTACTTCCACGAGAGGTTCGTTTCCTAGTTTCATGCAGGTTCTAACTTCCATTTTCGGGTAAAGCGAGGAGAAATGATTTTTGTCTTTCCAGAGTTGGTTGTAGGCTTCGTTGACACTTGAAGCACAAAAGTCACCTCCCTTTACCTCGCAGCAGCCGATGATATTCTTTTCCTGGTCCTGGCCCAGGATGTCGACATCGCCCCTCATCTTTCGGTTTTTGAAGTAGTCTACACCCCAGTCGATGTCGTCAAAATCTCCTTCAACGTCTTCGAATTGATATCCTTCATTTTTCCATTCGTCAATCTGTATCTCCAGCACTTCGCCGTGGTCAGGAAGATTAGAAATAGAAGATACCCCCTATAACTTTTTTCACTTCTGAAATTAGAGAGATTGGATTCTGAGAAAGAAAATTCAGTTCATCTCCATTCGATGCGGGGTATACTTCTCTTCGGATTTAAACCATCTCCACTACCCACGGTACTACTAATTATAATTATTCCCGAAGATTAAAATACTTTTAGAGAAGAAGTCAGAGTTCAAGCTTGTCGCCGATCTCCGGGGCGACCGCGTCGTAGCCTTTGTTCCTTAGTTCTTTGGCGAAGACGTCCGTCTCGTCCCCGTGGACTGTAACCACCTTTTCCGGGTCGACCTGGTTGACGAAGTTGAACAGCTCGTCCCGTCCGGCGTGGGCTGAGAAGTCGAACAGTTCGTGGTAGCAGTTGACGTCCAGGTCCAACTTACCTGGCTTGTAGATCCCGGTGTCCAGTAGTTTGCGTCCGGCTGTATCTTCGACCTGGTAGCCGGTGAGTAGGATCGAACAGTTGGACTCCCTGTACATCTCCTTGATGTAGTAGTTGATCGGACCACCGGAAAGCATGCCCGAGGTCGTGACCACGATGCTCGGTCCGTTGATCGCCTTTTTGCGGTGCTTGTCCGAGGAAAGTGTCTTCACGTCGTGGTAGGCTTCCTTCAGTTCGTCCGGGTTGTTCAGAAATTCCGGATACTGGAGAATCTTCTTTGTTGCGTCGACGGCCATCCCGTCCAGGTAGATCGGGACTCCTAGTTTCTCCTGGTGGAGAACCATCATCAGCTCCTGGCTCCGCCCGATTGCAAAGGCCGGGACCAGTACGTTTCCGTCCGTGGCCAGCCTCTCCTTGACCTTGTCCAGAAAGCCTTCTTCCAGCTCATCCCTTGGATTATGATTATGTTGGGAGTAGGTGGACTCCGTGATCAGGACGTCCACGTCGGGATAGTTAGGCTTCAGGCCGGTCACGAGTCTCGTGTCTATAGTATTGATATCGCCTGTGTAGAGTATCTTCTTTTCACCGGTGTCGGCGTAGAAAGAACAACTACCCGGTATATGTCCGGCGTCGTAGACCGAAACGTCCGTGTTTCCGACCGGGAAGTGCTGGCCGTAGGTCACTCTTCTTTCTTTACTGATCATATGGTCCAGGTCCTTCTTCAAGAAGTGTTGTGGATATCCTTCCATCTTTGAGATTTTCAGTGAGTCTTGGAGAAGTATTCTGGCCAGATCAAACGTGGTCGCAGTCGAGAAGACGCTGCCCTTGAAACCGCGGCTATAAAGAGCTGGCATCATCCCGGAGTGGTCGAGATGACAGTGGCTGAGCAGGGCCGCATCTATTTTTAGACCTGGGTCTTCGGGTGTCGCCGGTCCTCTTTGATCTTCTTCTCCTTCCAGCTTGATGCCGTAGTCGAAGAGCATCTTTTCGGAACCGGTATCTAGCAAGAATCCGGACCTACCTACTTCGCGGCATGCACCTAGACATTTCAACGTATTCATCTTATCATGATTTCGTTGCGTAGTTTATAACTTGTAGTGAAGACTTTAAAAATTAAAACCCACAGATAGATTATATACTTATGTTATCCATCGAGCTGATCCGAAACGAACCGGAGCGAGTCAAGGCCTCGCAGAAGAAACGAGGAAGAGCGATGGAAATAGTGGACGAAGTGCTGGCGATAGACGAAAAATGGAGAGAAAAGCTGAAGAGAAGGGACGAACTTAGACACAGAAGAAATGAGGTCACGAACGAGATCGCAGAACTGAAACAAGAGGGTGAAGAGGCCGAAGACAAGATAGCAGAGATGAAAGAAGTCAAGGAAGAGCTAGGTGAACTGGAGAACGAAGTCGAGGAACTGAAACAGGAGAGGGATGAGCTTCTCCATAAGATACCGAACATCCTTGAAGAAGACGTTCCGGAAGGCGAAGGGGAAGAGGACAATGTCGAGATAAAGAGATGGGGCGAAGAACCTGAGTTCGATTTCGAACCTAAAGTACATACTGAAATCCTGGAGCCAAAGGGACTTCTGGACGTGGATCGCGGCTCCAAGGTCGCAGGATCCGATTTTTACTTCCTGAAGGAAGATCTGGTCAGGCTCGATAGAGCTATCCAACAGTTCGCGATAGACTTTCTCCGTGAAAAAGGATACACGTTGGTGGAGCCACCATACATGGTCAAGGATGAGGTTTATAGAGGAATACTGGGATCGAGTCAGAACCTCGGCGAAGCTTCTTACAGAATAGAAGACAAGGATCTCTGGATGATACCGACATCAGAGTATCCGGTCGGTGGGATGTTCAGCGACGAGACCATACTGGAGAAGAACCTTCCCCTCAAGATCTGTGCCGTCTCGCCCTGTTTCCGCAAGGAAGGCGGTGGAAGAGGTAAGTATTCTCGCGGACTCTACCGGATGCACCAGTTCAACAAGGTAGAGCAGTTCGTCTTCTGCAAACCGGACGAATCCTGGGACTATTTCAAAGAACTGCAGAGGAACGCGGAAGAACTGTATCGGAAGCTGGGACTGCACTACAGAGTGGTCAACGCCTGCACGGGAGACGTCAGCGACAAACAGGCCAAGCTCTACGACGTCGAGTGCTGGATGGCCGATGGAAACTTCCACGAGACAGGATCCAATTCAAACTGCCTCGACTACCAGGCCCGCAACTTGAATATAAAGTACAGAGAGGAACCAGGTAAACCGCCCAAGGACTATGTGCACACACTGAATAGCACGGCCCTCGCGACCTCGAGAACCATGATCGCGATCGTCGAGCAGAACCAGCAGGAGGACGGAACCGTAAAGATACCGGAGGCACTAAGATCCTATATGAACGGACAAGAGCATATCGGCAAGGAATAATACCGGCTGTCAGAACCTTTCTTTTTCTTTCTGCAAACAAGTTTTAAATAATAAGTTCTAAATTCTTGAAAGAGATAGAATGGCACAACTGATTATAGCCGAGAAACCGAAGGCCGCGGGAAGGATTGCTTATGCTTTAGCCGACGACAAGCCGGACAAGAAGAACAAAGGTAAAGCGGTCTGGTACGAGATGACAGTCGGGAACGAGGAGACGTATGTAGTTCCCGCCGTCGGGCATATCTTCAGCCTCGAGCAGAAGGGCAAGGGCTGGGACTATCCCGTCTTCGATATCGAGTGGAAACCCACTTTTGAGGTTCAGGACGGCTCGAAGTGGATGAAGAACTATTACGACAATTTGAGAAAAATGGCCAACAAAGCGGACAAGTTTATCAACGCCTGTGACTACGATCAAGAAGGATCGGTCATCGGCTACAATGTGCTCAAGTTCATCGTCGGAACCGAGAACGCGGGGCGGATGAAGTTCTCCACGTTGACCACGTCGGATCTACAGGAAGCATACGAGGAGACGAGCGACGAGCTAGACATGCCGATGGTGGAATCTGGACTGGCCAGGCATATTCTGGACTGGTTCTGGGGCATCAACCTCTCGCGCGCTCTGACACTTTCGATAAAGAACAATACCAACATCTTCAAGGTCCTCTCCACAGGCCGCGTCCAGGGACCGACCCTCAAGATACTCGCGGAGCGGGAGCGGGAGATCCAGGCCTTTGAACCGGAGGACTACTGGGTTCTGGAAGCACTACTCCAGAAGAACAAGGACAGGATTGAGGCCTATCACGAGAAGGACAAGTTCTGGGAAGAGGACGAGGCCAAAGAAATCAAGGAGAAGTGCGAGAACAACGACGCAAAAGTCGCCAAGGTCAAACGTAACAAATACAAACACAACCCGCCCTATCCCTTCGACCTGTCCACATTGCAGACGGAAGCTTATTCGGCCTTCGGTATCACGCCGTCCAAGACACTGGACATCGCGCAGTCTCTCTACGAGTCCGGTCTGATATCTTATCCGAGGACTTCCAGCCAGAAACTGCCACCGAAGATCGGCTACAAGAAGATACTCAAGAAGATCAAGAACCAGAACGACTACGAACCTCTCGCGAAGAAGGTTCTCGACAAGAGCAAGATCTATCCGAGGCAGGGTAAGAAGGAGGACAAGGCCCATCCGGCTATCTACCCGACCGGGAGCAAGCCAAAAAAACTGAACG
>JBKHHH010000023.1:0-9303 GCA_046539285.1 Candidatus Aenigmatarchaeota archaeon
CGAGCGACTGCTCGCACTCGTAGAGGATGCTGTCGCGCGAGAGATTGCGCATCAGGCGGACGGGGTTCCCCTCCGCGTCCTCGGTGTCGTAGTGATGCTGGCCCTCGTCCTCGAGATCCCAGCGGATGTCCTCGTCGATCGAGGCCCATTTGTCGCTCTGGACCGAGGGGAAATAGAGACTTTCTTTGCTTTTCAGGGTTTCTCCCTTGACCGGAACGGGTTTTTTGTTGCCTTTTCCCATCTAATCAACTCCACAACATATCGTTATAAATTAATACTCATCAATATATATAAATTTTTATCATATCGTTATTGAGCAAGAAAATGTGGCTTGAGTCCCCCCGGGAACTGACCAAAATATACCCGGAAAAGACAAAACCCCATATCCAGTTTATCATATCGTTGTGGAGTAGAAAATTTACTCTTCTTCCGATTCTGAGCTTTCCTCATCCTCAGAATCTTCTTCGATATCTTTACTGACTCTCTCCAGCTTCTGAACGAGTCCTTCCAGATCATGGGCTATTTCCTTGCCGTCTTCGGTCAGAGAAATAAGCTTGATCCGACCCTCCTTTCTAAACTCGACAAGATCCAGGTCGTTGAACTTGTCCAAGACCTTGATGGTATGCGAATAGGTGCAATCTACGCCCTTGCTTACCTCCGTCGCATAGTTAGGATTATCCCCCTTCTTGAGGAAGACAAGCATTTCAGCGGGTTTATCCTGCAAAAATAATTTCTTAAACTCATCGCTTGAAACCAAACTCACACCCTACTAACTATTTTAGTTGACTTATTTAAATATCTAATCCTAGGGTTTCAAAAATATATTTTATTTAACATGTTATATTTTAAATTTATTATAAAATATTATTTACAGTATATATTAAATTAAACATACTTTATAAAATATAATATAGATAATATATTTAGTAGCTCGAAAAAACTCTCTCAATTGTGAGAGTTGCCGAGACGACGATAAAGCCAAAAACGACAACAAGGAAGAAAGTTTGCATCCCTTCGGCCGGACTAAGTATCACTTTAGTCGCCTCATAACCCACCACAGTTAGAGCAAGAAGAAAGGAAGTGAATGTTGCGTATCTCAACATCTTGCTTTTATTGGGAAAGACTGATATCGCCTTGCCGACGATGGCTATCAAAGCACCGATAAAGAGAAGATAAACAGAACCCTGTAAAAAAGAAGCGCTCACCTGGATAAGGTTTGTAGCTCCGGTAATATTGACCATATCGTAACCGCTCTTTACGCCAATAATACTGATCGCTATCGACACAACATAAAAGAAAAATGTGAGACGTCTCGCAGTGAAGGATGTCTTCAGCTCTTCGACAGCATTCATGAAAGGCTCCTCGGCATGAATACCCTTGATCATCAGATAAACACCGACAACTCCAAGTATAGCTCTCCATCCGGTCGCTCCAAATAGTGAATAAAGAATCAAGACCAGGGCCGGGATACCAAGAACCAGGCGGGCCGTTTTGGGATCGTTAACTATCTCCTTGAGGAAATCATTCATCTGATAATACATTCCTTCGAGGCGCTCGCTCTGTTTGACAAGAACACGTTTTATCGAGACGACCTGTGCATGGCTCTGGATTATAGGTAGAATGTGTTCATCTTCGGTTCCGTCGCTGACAAGAATAACCTTTTCGGTTCCCACCTCTTCTAGCACTTCCTCCAACTGGCCGATAAGCTTTTCATCGCTCTCGACTCCGACGTGAACGTCGCCGGTGATTGTGGCCACCTCCGAATTTTCCTTCGAATCATGGATCTTCAGGGCCTGGTAGATGGCGTTGGTATCCGAGTCCTCAGGATCCGCAAGACCAAGGGATTCGGCCAGTTCCAGGTTCTTCTTCCTCCCGATAACCGGACCCTTCTTATCTGTTTTACGCCCCACGTCGTCGTCCCGATCCACGCACAGGACCAAAACCTTATCCTCCATACTATCTAATTACAGATATTGAAATAAAAGCTTAAGAGTTTAGCGGCCGGGACAAGTTTTAAATAGTTAAATCACTTTGTTTTCTTTGGTGAAATAATGTCTGAGCTACCCTTAGCGCCCGTAGAAAGAATTATTAGACAACAAGGAGCCAAAAGAGTTTCCGAAGAGTCTGTCAAGGCCTTTGCAGAGGTACTGGAAGATATTGCAGCCGATTTAGCCGCAGAATCTTCGGCCTTAGCCAAGCATGCCGGACGTAAGACCGTCAAGGCAGAAGACGTAAGACTGGCTTGGAGAAAGGGCTTCTGAGTCCGACTAATTTTTGATTGTTATGAAAGAAGATGTAGAGAAACTGATTAAGCGCATTTCTGAAGAGGCCGACGTAGACGAAGAAGAGGTCAAAGAACAGGTAGAGAAGAAAGAGAAGGAGTTCAGTGGTCTGATCTCGACGGAAGGAGCCGCGCATATAGTGGCCAAGGAAGCAGGCCTCGATCTGATGAAGAGGGACGAGGTCTCGCTGGATATAGACAACATTATCCCTGGCATGAACACCGTCACAGTTACGGGCAAGATACAGAGAATATTTGATACGAGGGAGTTCGAAACCGAGGACGGTAAAGGTAAGGTGGCCAACATAATTCTGGCCGACGAGAGCGGGACTATCAGAACCTCATTCTGGAACGAAGAGGTCGAAGAGCTTATAGAGAACGAAAAGATTCAGGAAGGTGACGTGATCGAGATCGAAAACGGTTACGTGAAGAAGGACAATCGGGATCAACTTGAACTCCGTCTGGGTAGATCGGGAAAGGTAAAGAAGTCCGACGAGGAAATAGATGTAGAAGTGAGCTCCTCCGGCGGCCAGAGCCTGGGCAGGACCGAAATAAGAGACCTGTCCCCTGGGGCCAATGCAGAGATAAGAGGCACGCTGGTCAAGATGTTCGAGAACAAGCCCTTTTTCTTGAAATGCCCGGAATGTGACGAGCGGATCGAGGAAGGCAAATGTGAAGAACACGACAAGGTCAAGGTCAACATGGCGCTATCCGGTGTGATGGACGACGGAACAGAAAACATCCGTACTGTCTTCTTTGGTGAGCAGGCCGAAAAGGTTCTGGGAATGAGTATAGATAAGGCCTGGGAACTGACCGAGGAAGGCGACGAACTGGAGCCACTCCATGAAAAGTACGAAGAGCTCGTCGGCAAGGAACTGATCGTATCAGGGAGAACGAAGATGAACAGCTTCTTCGAAAGGATCGAACTGATAGCTAATTCTGTTGAAGCAGTAGACCCCAAGCAGGAGGCAGAGAAGATACTCTCCTCGCTCTGAAACTTATTTAAAAATTGGAAATAAAAGACTAGTTGATACTATGACTGACTCTGAAATTCAAGACCTGCCAGGTGTAGGTGAAAAGACCGCCGAAAAACTGAAGGAAGAAGGCTACAACGATCTGATGAGCATAGCTGCTTCTTCGCCCGGAGAAATCTCGGGAAGAACATCCATCGGTGAATCCACTGCTAAAAAAATAATCAATGCTGCCCGGGACGAACTGGAGATGGGCTTCGAGACTGCGACAAAAGTAGTTGAAAGAAGAGGCAACATCGGAAAGATATCACTTGGCGCGGACGAAGTCGATGAACTGATTGGAGGCGGTGTCGAGACACAGAGCCTGACCGAGGTCTTCGGTGCCTACGGCTCAGGTAAGAGTCAGATGGCCATGCAGCTAGCCGTTAACGTTCAGAAAGAAGGCGATGGAGGTCTGGGAAAGGGCTGTGTATTTATCGATACTGAAAACACCTTTCGTCCGGAGAGAGTCGAGGAAATTGCAGAGAACCGAGGCATGGATCCGGAGGAAGTCATGGAAAACATCTACGTGGCCCGGGCCTATAACTCCGATCATCAGGTTATGCTGGTCGAGAAGATAGACGACGTGATGGAAGAAAACGATATCGGCGTAGTAATCGTCGATTCTTTAACCGGCAACTTCCGTGCTGACTACTCTGGAAGAGGTGAATTAGCAGCAAGGCAGCAGAAGCTTAACCGTCACCTTCACGCGTTACAGAGGGTGGCCGAGGTCTACAACACGGCCGTTTTTGTCACAAACCAAGTCATGTCCAAACCGGACGTACTGTTCGGCGATCCCACAGAAGCTATAGGTGGTCACATCCTACATCACGCCACGTCCTTCAGAATGTATCTAAGACAGGGTAAAGGAAATACCAGAGTCTGTAAACTGGTAGACAGTCCAAGCCTTCCAGAAGGAGAAGCACCCTTCAAAATAACAGAAGAAGGGATAGTGGACAAGTAACTTCCGTAAGTTACTTGATTATTCAATGTCCTTTTCTGAGACTATTACGAAGTCTCCCACTGATTTGATGGCAGAGAACGGAATCAAATTTCTTCCCTGATCATCCTTTTCTACATCGAGCTCTGAAACATGCTTCGTGGTGTCAGTAAGGACAATGTTCATCAGTTCGCCAGATTCCGTGATAAAGGAAGCGTCGCCAACAGTTCCAAATTTCTTGCCTGCTTCTTCAGAAACAACTACTTTACCCATCATCTTTTTTCCTCGTAAATCTTTCATAAAATCACCTATAATGAATTGATTGTTGTTATTTAAATTTTTAAACCGTAGCTATTAAAAAGGCTATGCCTCCACCGGCAAAGGTAGAGATCAGATTGACCAGTGAATTGGAAAGGTATCCCTTTCTCTCGAGGGTAGCACCTAGATAGGAATCAACCTGGCAGCCGAGAAAGCCGCCCACTAAGCAGGCGAACGGGTTCAATGAGAGGACCAGATAGCCCAATAGAGAAATTATCGCTGCTCCTATAAACGAGAAGGTCATTCCCAGAGGAGAGATAGCACCGTTCGTCCCGGGCTTGACTTTCTGCAGATTGGTTATCATCCTGGTTTTATCGGACAGTACACCGATCTCGGAAGCCATTGTATCCGATAGAGCCGCCGCAACAGCACCGCAGAAGGCGGTTGGCATGAAGGCCAGGGCAAAGAACATCGCCGCCGCACCGTTTCCGATCACGTTCTCTATATCTCTTTCGCCCAGAGAGGCCTCCTGAACCTCAAGCTCCTTCTTCACGTCGTACTTCCACTTGGTCACCACAAAGGCGAAAACAAGGAAGGAAAGAAGTATTGCCATCCAGCCAAAGCCATTAAAAACCCAGATACTGAGGGCAAAAAGGAAAGCTAGAGAGCTGGCTGGGAAGGAAAGAACCTTCTTCTTCCAGACGACAAATGCAATTAAAGTGCACAACAAGAACTGTAAGTACATTGGCCTCGCTATCTTATGTCAGGTTTCAACTAATAAGTTTTTCGTTTTGATGTTCAGGGAGTAAATATATCCCTTGCCTTTCCGCTTCCTCTCGATCAGATCTTCCTTCAGCATCCTACGTAGGATGTTGTTTATGGACCTTACAGCATGCTGTTTCGTTTTGTAACTCTCGGTGCCCAGTTCTTCTGCTATTTCAGAGGGATAGAGGTCGTCCTCTTCGGCCAGAACCTTCACGATCTCCCTTTGCTTGTAAGGCAGGTCCTGAAGTAGATCCCTGCTGTTGGATTTCTCTTCTTCATCTTCGTCCTCCTCGGCCATGTCACCTACACAGTCTATCTCCGTTTCATCCTCTTCCATGGCCCGGTTGATAAGCTTGTTACATAGTTTAAGGACTTCACGTGGAAAGCCTCCCGTCTTCTCGTAAATTTCATCTACACATTCACGTGTGAAGGGACCGAAGTCTTCTCCTCCTGCTTTCTCGATCCTGTTCTTTATCAGGTCCTCGGTTTCCTCCTTTGAGAGGGTAGATAGATCGATTCTGGTCGTAACGCGGCTCTTCAGTGTCTCGATCTCTTTATCTAATTTCGAATCTATCGAAGGAAGCCCGGCCATAATTAGCTGTATCTCGTTGACCTGATCTGTAATGGTCCTGAGCCACTGGAGAACCTTCACGTCTGATTCATGTGCTTCATCTAAAAGGAGTAGAAGCCGTTCATCGAGCTGCTTATTTAGGTAGTCGGAAAGGTCATGAACGCTCACATCGAAACCAAAGAGACGCTGAAAGAAGGAGGGTGGAATCTTTTCAAGAAATATATCCGTCAGCTCGTTCATTTCTGGCGGCTTAGAAAAGTAAACAATTTTGAACTCATTGTTGAATGAGTCCTCTATGAGCCGGAGTAGCGTAGTCTTACCTGAGCCTGTGGCACCAGCGATTAGAGCAAATTTCCTGTTCTCCTCGATGTGATAAGAAATACGTCTCAGTTCTTTATTGTAACCAACAAAAACTTCCGGTATTATTCTCAATGTGAACGGATTTTCGTCCAAATCCGCATGCTTGAACCAATCATTCACTTCAGTTTCATAATCCGTTAACAAGGTGTTCATGCCTCCTGTTTCAAAAATGTGAAATCGGATGAATACAATATGAAGTTCACATTTAAATAAATTAAAGGGATGAAATTTAAACGTTAATTTCATCTAAATTTAACATGTTCACATCTCATTCACCAAAGTAAATTCACATTCATATGAATGTAACGTTAATCATTTTACAGTAAACGTTACACTGTGAAGTCTATATTAACTTCTCGTTACCTTAATATCAGCACGTTAATTTCCTACACTTTTCTGTAACCAATTTCATATTAAATTCACATGGTATTCACCTGGAGTAAATATGATGTAATATACTGTAATATCCGGTCAAATCGGGTGAAATTAGCAAAAATCTGGCCATTTCGAGACTTTTGAACAAGAAAAGGAGATCGGGATGTGTGAAGACCTGGAAAATTGGTCTTGAGAGGCAAATCCATGAATATAGAGCCTATTGAGTGAAAAGTGAGAGTTATGGGGGTAATTTCCTCTTTCAACGGGGGTATTTTGACAAAAATAACCCGAAAACAGCCAAATATATGCCAAATGTGAGAGTTATGGGTTCTTGATCCCCTGTGAGTGAATTACTAAATTGTGAGTAAGGCGTATTTCAGCATCTAAATGTGAGACAGAGAGCTATATTTAGCATATGTGAGTGTTTTGATCACGAAAAAAATGTGAAAAATGGTTGAATGTGAGGATAAGTTTACTATGAGTTGTCCGTGAGAATATCTTTCGTCTTCAGAAGATACTCCACGGTTTTTCCGGAATCAAGCTGTTTTCGCACACCCTCTCTCAATTTTATGAGTCTTATTCCGAAGTATTTACCCTCAGAGTCCTTCGCTCCCTGAGAAACAATAAAAGAATCTACTACATTGTTTATATAGTAATGTACAGTCGATGGAGAAATATCAGACTCTCTAGAGAGCTTCCTTAGCCAAATACCCTGAGGATATTTACGTAAAGTACTTAAAAGGTTCTTTACTTTCGTTAAGTCTGGATTCTTTGGTCCGCTGTTTTCTGACATGTTTCACCCTTGAACACTGTTCAATAGGTCTTCCAACTATTTAAATCTGGATAATTTTATTTACTCTAAGCTAAAAAGGTTTTTCTCATGCGGTGCTTTCTAGGCGTCCAACTCAACGAGAACCTTCTTCCGAATGTGAAAAGCATTAAAGATGAGATAGCAGAGACAGGTGGCGATATTAAGTTGGTAGAAGACGAGAATCTGCACTACACCATCAAGTTTCTGGGCGATATCCGAGAAAAGGATCTGGAAAAGATAGACAAAATAGAACAGGAAATAACCGATATCGACCCCTTTGAGATAGAAATCAAAGATATGGGTGCCTTTCCCACCCGAGACTACATCAAAGTCATCTGGCTAGGTGTGGGTAAAGGATACGACAGGTTCAAGAAACTAATGACCAGAATCAACGACAAGTTAGAAAGTCTCGGCTTCCGGGAAGAGAAGAACGATCTGGTCCCTCACATGACCATCGGAAGGGTTAAGAGCGGCAAAAACAAGGAAGAGATAAAGCACAAGATCGGAAATCTTGAGGACAAAACAATAGGCAGGATGAGGGTCGAGCGAATAACTCTTTTCCAGAGCAATCTTACGCCAGGAGGCCCAATCTACGAAAAGGTAAAGGAGTACAAGCTCAAATGAAAGACAAAAGACTCTACAAGATATCTTTGCTAATTTCTCTGGCCGGGCTAACCGTGCTTCTAGTCTGGGCTTCCCTTATAGAGCCGGACAAAGTTGGCATTCAATCGATTACGAGGGAAGATATAGGCCAGGAGGTTGTCGTCGAAGGCTCCATCGAGACTATGGACTGGTTGGAGGAAGGCCATCTCTTCTTTCACGTGAAGGATAGAAAGGACCGGATCATGGTGGTTTTGTTCAAAGACGATGCAGAGGGGATGGGGATCAATCGGAACAGCCTGGAGGTCGAAGAACGGGTCGAGGTAACCGGTGAAGTCAAAGATTACAACGGACAGCTAGAGATAATCCCGAGTAGAATAGAAAAGCTAGAGTGACCAGAGAAAGAGATAACTTTTATTTATTTGTCATTTAAATACTCAAATGGTGTCTCAAAGTGGAAAAGAAGATGATGCTGGCCTCAGGAAAATGCCCCTGGGAATGTTATTTCTGTGGCTACGGTAGAGAAAAGGAGAAAAAAAGGGCGCCTGAAGAACTCAAAGAACAGATAGACAATTATTTCAAAGGATTTAAACCAGGAAAAATAAAAAAGCTGAAGGTAGACATCCACGGCTCTCTTCTTAACCCGGAGCAGGTACCATCAGAATCGAGATGTTACCTGGCAAAAAAAGTCAAGGAGTATGGCATCGAGGAACTTGTTATCGAATCTCGGCCCGAATACATCAACCGGAAAAACTTGATGGATTTTCAGGATATTAATTTAACCGTCGGCGTCGGACTGGAGGTTGCCGACGACCACTATCTAAGAAGGTTAAACAAAGGGTTCACTGTTTCTGACTATGAAAACTCGACACAGATCGCCGACGCCATGGGCGTTGATATCAAAACCTACGTCCTTGTAAATCCTCCCTTCATCGATGATGTAAAGGGGATGGTCGACCAGACAGTCAGAGAAGCGCTCCGTCACTCCGATGGAGCAGTCCTTATCAACTGTTATCCACACGAAGGAACGCCGCTGGAAGAAAGATACAGGGAAGGTGAGTGGGAACCGCTTTCGAAAGAGGAGTTCTTCGATCTGACCAAGGACTGGCTAGTTCATCCCAAGGTAGAGTACGACGTACGGCAGAAGGAAGTTCCTCCCACCTGGAAGGCCTGGATACCGAGGTTTTCCGACGAAGAAGAGATGGAGGAAATGGACGAGGAAGCACTGATCAATTCCAAGTACGAGATGTGGCAAAAGTTCCTGCGGAGAAAATACAATCCTCCCGAGGACAAGGAAATAGCTCTCATCATGCCGGACTCGAAAGAAAAACC
>JBKHHH010000024.1:0-9040 GCA_046539285.1 Candidatus Aenigmatarchaeota archaeon
ACTGGGAGAAAAGGAAGAACTGCTCTACCTGATCAAATCCCTGGCTGCGAAGGGCATCTTCCCGACAAAGGAAGGCTGGTTCAAGGACTCCGAGAAATATCTGGACGGCGACTTCGCGGAGTTCAGAAGAATTTACAGAGAAGCAAACGAACCCCAGACCGGGAAGAGAGGAGTCAAACAGTCCGAGCTGAGAAAGAAACTTGGTGGTTTCGACCGCAAGTGCTATACAGACGATAGTCCAACTAAAGAAGAGCTACGGGGCGGAAGAGGAAGTAAACAGATCGAAGAGGACTATATACAGCAGGCTTTCCGCAACAAGAGGAAAGGGCTCAAGAGGTTCGTCCATGATGTATTCTTCTCCTACATAGAGTACTGCCTGGGTCGGAACTACCTCAACTTCGGCTTCTTGATGATGTTCGCCTACGCCCTGCTCTACGAAAACCATGATCTTAGAGAGAGGCTGAACCACCGCTACGTGATGGTGGACGAGTTCCAGGACACGAACGAAATACAGTTTAAACTTACCCTTCTTCTGGCCGAGAAGAACAACATCTGCGTCGTCGGCGACTGGAAACAGAGTATCTACAGCTTCCAGCACGCCAGTGTGGAAAACATCGAACGCTTCCGGAGGAGACTGGAAAAATACAAAGAAGAGTTAAACCGCGACGGCGAGCGGATCAAATACCCGGTGGACGAAGTCGAGGAGATAGAGCTGACCAGGAACTACCGATCCAGCCAGGAGATACTCGACTTTTCGGAGCAGAGCCTCAAGCTGAAGGCGACGCGAAGAGAAAAAATAAACCCGAAGAAGATAGCAGAAAGAATCGTCTCCTTGAAGGCGGAGAAGGAAAAAGAAAACACGGAGATCAAGGCCCTGGTCTCGAAGGAAGAGAAGGAAATGGTCTTGACCAAGATAGAATCCATAGTCGACAACGAAGACTACAAAATAGAGACCGAAGACGGAGAAAGATGTCTGAGCTACGGCGATGTTGCCGTCCTAACCAGAACAAGAAACTTCGGCCTCGAGCTCCAGGAAAAGGCGATGCGCTATGGCATCCCAGCGGCCTACGAAGGAGGTGTCGAGCTCTTCAAGACCAATCCGGCCATACTGCTTCTGGCCTGGTTAAGAATAATGGACTGGAAAGAATCAAAAAAAGGCTGGAGCGTGGTCCTGGAAAGGGCCGGTTACAAGCTGGACGAAGTAAAAAAGATGGTGGAAGACGAAGAATATCCGGAAAACATGCTCGACTTCCGAGCTGAACTGGAGGGATGCGAGAACATAGCCGCCGTGGGAAGAAAGGTTTTCGATAAATATGGAATAAATAACGCCTTCTCCGACAAGGTGATCGAAGTTCTTCAAAGCACCTTCCAGAACTCCTACATGAACAAAGGACAGTTGATCCAGTTCATAGAGGACAACATCGAGAGCAAGCAGATCTACGAAGTCGATAGTAGCCGAGAAGAAAACGTGGTCACGATCCAGACCATTCACGGAGCCAAGGGATTGGAATATCCGGTCGTCTTCCTCTCGGACATAAACAGAAGCAGGTTCCCCAGCTTCCGGGGTGGGGGAAACAGCATCGAATACCAAGATCCCATCGGCCTCAGACAGAAAAAGATCTACGACGACTCGAAAACTCCCTATGTCTACGACAACTGGCGGACAGAGATCTTAAACAAGTGCCTGAGCGGAGAATACGACGAAGAAAGACGGCTGATGTACGTGGCCATGACCCGGGCCGAAAACTACCTCTTCTTCACAGCCGAAGAAGACAGAGAAAGTGAGTTCTTCCTCAACCTGGACCTCAAACCGGAAAGGTTTGAAAGCAAGCCCGAGATGATAGGCAAGAAGGCGGAGAAAGGAAAGAAACTGGAGATATCTGAATCGGAAAGAAAGGCACCGATGAAGCTCAGTGTCCAGGAAATTCTAGAAGAAAAGGGAGAGGGGGGAAGGGGGATCGGAACGAGTCTTCACCGGTTCGCCGAACTGTACAGCCAGGGAGAGAACATAAAACCGCGGAACAGGGACGAGGAAAACGTCAAACAGTTTATCGATGACCTGGAAGGAAAGTTGATGGCGGAGAAAACCTGTCTCTTACCCATCGACAACGGAAAGAGAAAAATACTGCTTAAAGGGAGGATCGACCTGGTAGAAATAAAGGAAAGGGAGGTTAACATCATCGATTTCAAAACCTACCGTGACGAGAACCTTTTAGAAAACCACAACAGACAGCTGAGTGTTTATTGCCATGTTCTCCGAAACCGATTCCCGGAAAAGGAAGTCGAGGCCTTCACATTCTATAGCAAAGAAGCTGAACTGTCCAAGGCGGAAATAATCGGTTTAGACGAACTCAAAAAATCGATAAAGATTTAAGCCTGGAGTTTCCACATGAAATGGGGGTTCCATGAATTCATACGAATCAGACAATCCTATCTTTCGATGTTTCAAACAGATGGTTGGGTCATTTGAGAAGGACATCGTCTTTGATAATTTCCCAAAGGACAAGATACTAAGTAAAGCCTGTCGGGCTACAGATGCGATCTCTAAAACAAGCCGAGAAAACTACATCGACGACGAAGAGACATCGTTCTACTCGCCTTTGATGAAATCGGAAAGGATATGGAAAGAAAAAGTAAAAAAGCTCAAGGAAAGGATGAAGTGATCCACTTCCCTTTATTTTCTCTTTCTCGAACCGGAATTTTATAAAAAGGTCAGAGGTAATTATTTTAGTGGTAGTTATGGAACTGAAACCTGCCGAAGCAAAAAAACTAATACAACCCCATCCCTTAACCATAGTCACGACTACAAACAAAGAGGGCGTCCCGGATGCAGCCACCTTCTCCTGGATATCACCGGTTTCTGCCGAGCCGCCGCTGGTCTGTATCATGGTTTCTGAAGAAAGGCAGACCTACGAAAACCTGGAAGAGAACGGAGAATTCGTGATCAATATTATAACCAAACACTGCCTTGAGGACGCGGTTTATCTGGGCACGAAGAGTTTTAAAGACGAGCCGGAGAAAATGGAAAACACGGAACTAACCCTGGAAAAGGGAAAGGAAGCCAAGGCCTCACGGATCAACGAGGCCATCGGCTGGATCGAATGCGAAGTCAAGGACATGGTCAAGGAAGGCGATCACTATATGGTTGTAGGCAAGGTCCTCGGCGGAGCCGTTGCAGACGAGTTCTGGAAGGATGGGAGACTGAAAGTCGAGGAGGCCGAGACATTACATCATCTGGGCGGAAATGAATTCTTGACCCCGGGCGAAGTAATCGAATTCAAGAAATAGAAGATATCTATGGCCAAGATAAAGAAACTGGAGATGCAAGGCTTCAAGAGCTTTGCCAAGAAAACAGAGATACCGGTACCTTCCGGTTTCAACTGCATCTGCGGCCCAAATGGCAGCGGGAAGAGCAATATAATCGATGCTATAACCTTCGTTCTCGGAACGTTATCGACCAAACAGATTCGGGCCGGAAAGCTGGAAGATTTGATTTTCAAGGGCAGCGAGAAGAAGAGCGCGAGAGACGAGGCCAAGGTCTCGCTAGTTTTCGACAACGAAGATCAGGAAATACCCGTGGAAGAGGACGAAGTCAAGGTAACAAGAAAGGTCAACGACAAGGGCAACAGCGTCTACAAGATGAACGGGAAGACGGTCACGAGGAGGAAGATAACCGATACACTGTCCAGCGCCCGGATCTACGCGGACGGGCATAATATTATCATGCAGGGCGCGATCACCCAGTTCATCGAGATGAGTCCTATCGAGAGACGGGAGATAATCGACGAGGCCTCGGGTATAGAGGAGTTCGACCAGAAAAAAGAGGATACGGAAAGAGAGCTGGAAAAGGTCGAGTCCAAACTGAAAGAAGCAAGATTAATTCTCGGTGAAAAGAAGAAGTCCATCGAAAAGCTGGAGGAAGAGAAGAAGCTGGTCGAGAAAAGAGAAAGGATAGAAGAAGATCTCAATCGGATCAAGGCCAAGATCGCGAAAACCCGCTTCGAGAAAGTAGAAGGCGAGAAGGAAGAGGTGGAGGAAGAACTGGAGAAAATAGAAGAAGAAGTAGAGGAAGCGGAAGAAAAGTTGGATGAAAAGGACGAAGAACTCGAAGAAGTAAATGACGAATTGGACGAGATACAGGAGGATATCGTCGATGAATCACAGGACAAAGACCTGATCCGGGAGATCGAATCCGTCAAATCCAAGATCGAAAGCAAAAAAGAGAAGATAGAGGACAAGAGAGAGGAACTGGGACGTATAGACGACTCCATCGAGAAATTCAAGAAGATGGAGAAGAGACAGCAGCAGATCTCGGGCAAGGGACCTGCCAAGAGCATTCTCAAACTGGATAAAGACGGAGTCCATGGAACGATCCAGACGCTCGGCAAGGTAGAGGAAAAATACCAGAAGGCGTTAGGCATAGCGGCCGGGGGCAACATGAACTCCGTGGTGACCAAGAACGACCGGGTCGCCCAGGACTGCATCCAATATTTAAAGAACAACAAGATCGGTCGGGCTACATTTCTACCGCTGAACAAGATGAAGCCCTGGAACAAGAGCCGACAGGCCAAGAAACTCAAGGACAAACCGGGTGTAATCGACTTTGCAATTAACCTGATTGATTACGATTCCAAATACGAACTGGCCTTTCAGTACGTCTTCAAGGACACATTGATTGTTGAGAACCTGGACGTGGCCCGCCGTCACTCCGACAAGGCAAGGATGGTGACCCTCGATGGTGACATAGTCTACAAGTCCGGGGCAATGAAGGGTGGGCATAATAAATCGAAAAGCGACTTCGGATCCTTCCAGTCGGACAAGAGTTCCGAGATCGAGGGAATGAAGGAAGAAAGAGAGAAAGTCGAAGAAAAAATTGATATTTTAAGAAGCGAAATCGGACAGCTTTCCGACAAACTGGACGAGTTAAGGGAAAGGGAAGACGAAAGCGAGACGGAGATAACCGGTCTGGAAAACAAGAAAGAAGATCTCAAAGAAAAACAGAACAGACTCCAGGACGAAAGACGAGATCTCTACGAAAAGAAGGTCCAGAAAAGGGAAAAGTTGAACAAGCTAAACGTCAGGAAGGCCAAAATAGATTCCGAATACGAAAACGCAAAGACGGAACTGGAAAAATTAGAAGATCTCGAAGAGGTTGATTTGGAAGAGGTGAAGGCCGAAGACGAGGATAAAATCGGAGCTCTGAAGGACGAGAAGAGAGATCTAAGACGGAAACTGGAAGGCATAGGACCGGTGAATTTCAAGGCTAAAGAAGAATACAAGTCGGCAAAACAGGTCTACGACGATCTGAAGAAACGGGTCGACAAGATCCAGGACGAGAAGGAGGCCATCGAAGGGACTATCGAAGAAATAGAAAAGCGAAGGAGGAACACTTTCATGGAGGCCTTCAACGAGATAAACGAGAACTTCCAGGAGATCTTCCAGGAGCTTTACGGACACGAAGGAGAGATCAAACTGGAGGACGAGGACGACATCAAATCCGGTCTACTGGTCGAAGCCAAAACATCGAACAAGAAGAAACTATCCCTAGACTCGATGTCCGGAGGAGAAAAAACACTTACTGCCCTCGCATTTCTCTTTTCGGTCCAGCTCTATGAACCGGCGCCCTTCTACATTTTGGATGAAGTGGACGCGGCTCTCGATCAGAAAAACAGTCAGAAAGTTGCCGACCTGATCAACCACTATTCGGAAGACGCTCAGTTTATCGTCATCACCCATAACGACCAGACCCTGCAGAAAGCGGACTACGTCTACGGTGTATCCATGGACGGCGGTGTCTCCGAGGTTATGGCCCTGGAAATGCCAGAAGAATAAGATGAATAGTTAGATTCTTAACCCGTCCTGATGCTGGAGCATTATATCTTCGATCCTTTTTTCAAAGCTTCTCGGACTGAGATCTTCGCAAGGCAAGTCCAGTATTTCATCGGTGATTTCACCGGCCTCTCTCGGAAACTGTTTCGGTCTTTCAGCCATCAGTCTTGCTTTCTGATATTCGTCGGGATTCATCACGCAGTACTGGCCAACGTTTTCGAGCAGTTTCTCTGCGGATTCATTACCTTTCCGGTACTCACTGTCCCAGTACGCCAGGGAGTCTTCGATCTTCTCAATCGTCTTTGAAACCTTTTTCATGTCATCTATCCCGTTCCCTTTCCAGACGGGACCGCTAAGCAAGCTCTCCATTGATCTCGGACTCACAACCCAATAGTTGAAGTCACTGCTCTGTAGCAGTTCGGCTGCATTGTCACGGGCCTCTTCTATAGAATTGTTCGTTCCCTGACTCCGTTCTTCTCGGGGAACCAGCATAAAGTAGGTCGTTCCATCACCGAGATCATTTCGGGAAAGCTCTTCGCCCAGTTCACGGATGTACTTCTCCATCATTATCTCGGAATCCGAAGCGATGTCTTCCGAAGGCCGGATCTCTTGGGAGTAACAGACGCTGTAGGAGGGTTCGGGCTCGCCTCCGTTCTTGTATTTTTCGATTGTGCTGTCGAATTCATCGAATCCGTCCTTGTTCAACTCGTAGGACCTTTTGACATTATTTAAAACTGAGCCCTTTGCAGGAGCTGTCTTTTCTTGAAGAAAACCGAAGGTGGTGTCGGCATACGGTGTGAGGTTGAGTTTTCTTTTCAACTTTCCTAGGAAATCTGGTTTGTACTTCTTCTGGAAACCTCTGTCGATTTCGGTTCCTTTTTTGAGAACGTTTTTTATTTGGGTTTCATCTAGTCCGTAGCAACTGAGTACCCGGTGTGTCTTTTCTATCTGAGTCTGGTATTCACTGGCTATCTGAAGATCAAGCTGCCTTAAATCGGGCCCAAAGCCGAAACTCATTCTTACCAATAATAACTTTTTACCGTAGTCTTAAATTTTTATCGCCTCGCATTTTCCGTGGCTTGCTCTATATTTTTATTAAGAGGAAAGACGAATTATTTCTTAAGGGATCGAGATGAAGGAGAAGGAAATCCTCGAGCTGGCCAAGAGGGAACCGGACTGGGAACAGATTCTTAACTGGATAATTGCAGAGGAAGGTCTCGATCCCTGGGACGTGGACCTGGTCGAGCTGGCCAGTGCCTTCTCCGGGTTCGTCCAGGAATGGACCAAGTTTAACTTCTCCCTACCGGCGAGAGTCGTAATTGTCATGGCCATCCTCTTGCGGATCAAAGTCGAGCTACTTATGTGGGAGGACCAGGGCAAGTCGGAAAAGAACATCGAGATCGAAGAACTGGATATAGATGTCTCCGACATACCAATGCTCGATGCTCCGAAAAAGAGGAGACCGACACGGAAGGTCACGGCCGAAGAGCTGGTCACGGCCTTCAAGAAGGCCTTCGAGACGAAGGAGAGACGGAAACAAAGGAAGCAGAGAGCTCGTCGACGCGTAGAGGAGGCGATGCCGATCGAGGAAGAAGAGAACATCGAAGAACGGATAGACAATCTTTACAAAAATATATCCAACATCCTCGAGGAGATGAAAGAGGGTAGGACCACATTTTCCTCCTTGCTCCCGACCTGGAACCGGGAGGAGATCGTCAAGAGCTTCTTCCCATTGCTCAGACTGAACCACGAGGGAAGGATCCGGGCCGGTCAGGAAGAGTACTTCGACGAAATCTGGATCGAGATGGGTGAGATGAATGAGTGAGATCAAGGAACTGGTCGAAGCCGCACTGTTCATGTCTTCGCAGCCGATGGAGATCGAGAAACTGAAGAAGATAACAGACGGGAAAAGAGAAGAGGTAAAGAACAGTCTGGAAGAGATACGAAAGGAGCTGGGTGAAGGACACGGCGTCGAGCTATTCAAGTCGCCGGAAGGATACGAGTTCCGCGTCCGGCCGAAGTACATAGACGAGGTCTCCCACCTGACGCCACATTCTGACCTCTCGCGAGGACCGCTGAAGGTTCTGGCTCTGGTCGCTTTCCGCGGACCGATAACCCAGTCCAATATCGCCAAGATCATCGGCAACCGGGCCTACTCCTACATCAAAGATCTCGAGAGAAGAAAGCTGATCCGCAGCGAGAAACACGGCCGGACCAAGAAGCTGGAAATCACCCAGGAGTTCAAGGACTACTTCGGCATCGAGGAGAGAAAGGAACTGGAAGAAAAACTGGAGAACATGCTCGGCGGCGAGGGAGATGTAGAGGACGACGTCGAAGAAGAAATGGAAGATGAGGACGTAGAAGAAGATAAAAAAGTGGAAAAAGATAGAGAAAAGGAAGGACTAGAAGAATAGTAACTACTTTAAAGTTACAAATAACCCCAACTTTTATATACCAGGAAAACAATTAATTACTTGTTGGTGACAAAAAATGACAAAATACTCTGACGAAATTGGACCTGTTAACGGTCTCTTGATCAAGGTAGATGAGGAAACGGGTGAGAGAGAATACTTCGGACTGGATGAAAGCGAAGCAATAGAACTCGAGGAAACTTACAAAGCTCCCGAGGATTGTCCTGAGGGTTACGTAGGCGTTCCAAAGGAGGTTAGAGATGAACTGAACAGTAAAGTAGACAGTATTGACAAGGTCTGGAACGCGGTTGTAAGAAATCCCGAAACAGGAAGGTACTTCAATTTTGACGTTGCAAAAACCGCGAAAGAGTTAACCACTAAGGGCGATTCAACAGCTGATAACCATGATAGCCACGCTGTATTGACAGAAAAGGCAATCAATGAACTAGGTCTCAAGAAAACAGATGAAAGGGAGACGGAAAATTACTCAGAAAAATACGAAGGAGCAAACATTTTCGCCGGCTACTAGACAGTGAATCTACCTCAGACCTTTTTTTCTATTTAACAATTTATATGGGCGGAAGTAATACAATTACGTATGTCCGACGACCAAAATTTCGAAGAGATGAGTTCTCCCGACCTTCATTTCGCGATCAAGGAACTGAAGGGTCTACAGGGAGGAAAGATCAACAAGATATATCAGAGAGACCGTGAACTGCGGATCCGGATCTACGCGAACGGCAGTACGCACGATCTGATTCTTTCTTCAGGCCGTGCCCATCTTTCGGAATACAAGCGCA
>JBKHHH010000025.1:0-8430 GCA_046539285.1 Candidatus Aenigmatarchaeota archaeon
TATAGCTACAAGGTCAGGATCAAGAACAAGAAGGATCTGACAAGAGAACTGGAAATACTACCCTCTAAACAAACTTCTCACAATCGTTCCACTTCGACCGAGAACAGGACCAGGAAAGATGAGGGTGAAACGGGAAAAGAGAATAATACAAGAGAAAAAGAAAATAGAACGTCGACTACCGGTCGAGTTTTCGAGCAAAAAAGTCCAGTAGAAAGGATGATCGACTTCCTGTCTCTAGATGACCTTTTCTAGGATCTTGCCGTAGGCTGGCCTGGTGATTATGATTCCGGCCAGGACG
Source organism: Candidatus Aenigmatarchaeota archaeon (assembly GCA_046539285.1). Taxonomy (GTDB): domain Archaea; phylum Aenigmatarchaeota; class Aenigmatarchaeia; order PWEA01; family PWEA01; genus JBKHHH01. Next base: position 299 of record JBKHHH010000025.1, read on the forward strand.
CCAATCATGGTTGTGATCGCAAATCCTCTCATCATCCCTATTCCAATGAAGGCCAGTGTTGTCATCGCCACGATGGTGGTCGCAGCGGCCGTGAATACAATGAAGAAAGCTCTCTTTACCCTTCTTTTGACCGAATATTTCTGACTCTTGTCATCGTCTTCTCTCATCGTCTCCGAGGTGATCACGATCTGGTCGTCGACAGAAGAACCGATGGCTGCGATGACACCGGCTATCGCGGCCAGGTCGATAGTCCAACCGATGGCGGAAGCCGCACCCATCACGATTAGTATTTCGGAGAAGGACGTGATCAAAACGGGGATGATTATCTTCAGGTTCCGGTAGCGGATGAATATGATTAAGGCAACAATCAGGATGGCTCCGATCCCGGCTATAATTATAGAGCTCGTGAACTCCTGGCCCAGTCTTGGGCTGATAGTATCGACCTTAGCCGTCTTAAGTTCGACAGGTAGCTTACCACTCTTCATCACAGACTGTAACTGGCGCATCTCCTCGAAGGCCTGTTCCTTGGTCTCGGCTCCTCCTGTAATCGAGGGTTCAGTGACTTCTTCTCCTTTGAGCTCAGAGTTGATATTCAATGTGGAAACCTCGCTTTCGTCGAGGAAGAGATGTATCTGCTGGGATAGGCTGCTGCCGTCGCCGGACATCGAACCTCTCTCAAGATTTGCAGTTATCATTCCAAACCTTTCGGCCCCATCCTCTGAGATTAGAACCTGGAACTGGAAGTTATGGGAATTCCCTTCCTGTGACTTTCTGACATAGCTCTTCGATCCTGAAGTATATACATAGCCGATCGATTCAGAGTCGAAAACTTTGCCGGCGAGGAGGACAGAACTATCCGTTTTGTTCCAGACCTCGAATTCTATGTCGTTCAGAGTCAGAGTGCTGTTCGTCTCCAGAATCTCGTCCTGGTAGGTAACATTGCCGTTGCTCTTCTCAAAGGAGAAGCTTTCTTCGCCCAGCGACAATGTAGTCTGGTTGGTGTTCTTCAGGTCAAGTTCTATCGGGATATAGGCCTCGAAGTTGCCCCTTCTCTTCAGTAGTTCATCAACCGTTTCCCTGGTGGCCCCAGCCGCCTCTATCTGAATAAATCTTTCCCCGGTCACATCTGACACTTTCTGGAAGTTCATCTCCTTGAGTCCGAAGACGTTGAGCCTTGTCTGTAGGGTTGATATGGTCTGATCAAGGAGACGATCCCTGTCCGTGGCGTTGAAAGTCTCGTTCTCCGTTTCGTTAAACTCCGACTCGTTAAACTGTGGTTCAAGAAGTACTCTTGTTCCACCCCTGAGGTCCAGACCGAAGTTAAGATTGATCTTGTCTCTTTCTTCAACAGTAACACCCAGATCCTGTCCAGAGAGCTCGGCCAGTTTGAGACCATCAGAAGTCTCCATCCGGACCATCCCGGTATAGTTATCGTATTCGTAAAGGTCCTGGGAACCAGAAACTGTTTCCTCGTTGATCGAATTTATGATCGTTCCCTGTTCCAGTTTGCCGGCAAAGGGCGATTCCTCGTCCACGTTTTGGACTACAGCACCTTTGGCCCAGGGATTGGGTGAAAGTGCAAAGAGAGAAGCGATGACTGCAATTATCAGTAACCAGATCCTCCATTCACCCAGTAAATCATAGATTTCTTTCTTCATCTTTCCACCCACCATCTAAGTATCGATGCATTTCCGAACCAGGTTGCAACCAGGTCGATCATAAGTGCTATAATTAATACCGTAGCCACTTCTCGCAGGGCCGGGGCCGTTGTGACAAGATAGAGAACGACCAGGGCGGCCAGAGTGGTGATAGTCATCGTCAGAGCCGTCTTCATCGCCGAGAAGGTTCTCTCGTTCACGGTTCCCTTTCTACGTTTCAGAACCCGTGTCGTAAGCACGATGTCGGAGTCGATCGAATAACCGATAACAAGGAGAAGTCCGGCAAAGGATGCTAAAGTCAACGGTATATCCAGTACCTGCATCACGGCCAGGGTTCCAATTATATCTGTAAAGGATGCAAATATTATCGCCACCGAAGGCACGAAGTCCTTGTAAACAACAAAAACGACAATACCCATGAAGATGAAGGCCACCATCATTGCGAGCCGGGACTGCTTCCAGAACGACTCTCCGAGCTCGGGCCCGACTTCGTTGAAGGAGTGCGACTCGATGTCTATACCCTTCTCTTCGATCAGACCGAGAACTTCGTCCTCGTCTACATCCGTCGGCAGCTGAACCATTACCTCCGTTCCTGTTGCGGAAACGGCCGAACGGACCACGGATTCCACACCACGGTCATTGAGGTAATCCTCAAGGTCCTTGGTATCGATTTCACCGGAGGTATAGATAGAAAGCTGCTTGCCTCCCCGTAGATTGAGACCACGTTTAAACCACTCGCCGGTCTGCTGCCTGTTGATGACAAGAAAACCCGAGAAGACTAGTAACATAATTAGAGAGATCGAGAACAGGACCCTGTAATCCGTGTCCGAATACCAGTTCTTTAGTTTTTCCTGGATGTCTCTTAACATGCTACCGCCTAAAATTTGTAAGATAGATTTATATTTTTAGTTTTAAAAAGCTACCTTATGTACGATCTGATCGTTGTCGGTGCCGGACCCGTTGGTTCCTACCTGGCCGGAGAGTTCGCCCGCCGAGACAAAAACGTCCTGCTTCTCGAGAGAGGTGAAGTCGGCAAACCACTGCAGTGCTCCGGACACATCTCCCGCGAGCTGTTCGACTTTATCCCGAAAAACGAAGACTTGATCGAAAACAAGATCCGAGGAGCAAGATTCCACAGCGGCGGGACGACATATGCAGTGAACAAGGAGAAAACCGTCTCCTACGTGATCGACCGGACCAAGATGGACAGGTTTCTCCTTGAGAGAGCGAAGAAAAGAGGCGTCGAGTTTAGGAGGGAAAACTTCGAAGACGTGGCCGAACTACCAGACCGTGTTGGTATAAAAACAAACAAAGAACACTACGAAGCAAAGATGCTGGCCGGTTGCGACGGGCCGTTATCAACTGTAAGAAATAAGCTCCATCTACCCGAGCCCAAGAGGATGTTACACGGCGTCTTCACCTACGAAGAAGGAGAAAGGGACGATAAAGTGGATGTGTTTCTAGACAGAACCGATGATTTTTTCGCCTGGAAGATACCAAGAAAGGAAAAAGTGGAATATGGATTGGCCACGGCTCCGAAAAACAACGCGAAACAGAAGCTAAAGAGGTTTTCGGAAGAGGAGGGGTTTGAAATCGGGGACTTCTATTCAGGCCTGATACCGCTTCTGCCGAGGAAAAGAACCTCTTCGGAACGCTGCTTCCTCTGCGGAGACGCTGCGGCCCAGGTCAAGCCCTTCACGGGCGGCGGGGTGATTTACGGACTTAATGCAGCCAGAGAAGCCGTCAGAGTCGTTGATCCTGATGACGCCGGAACTATTGAACAATACGAGAATAAATGGCGTAAGAAGCTCAGTAAAGACATCTGGATCGGCGAAAGGATCAGAAAGATCTATTCCTCGTCCGATTTAACCAAAAAAATCTTCCTATCTGGTCTCGTCAAGTTCCAGGACAGAATTCAGATGGATAGGCCGAGTTCCTTTTTCAGTTAAATACGTCCATAATCGCCCTGTAGGAGTATTGCGGTTTAATGGATGAAATATACCAAATTTCTGGTACAAAATTACCAAAAGGTTTTCGCGAGTTTATTTTCTATCAACATTTAAATATTATTATCTTTACATCATATATAGGATAAATAAAATATGATGTTAAATGGACTGGAAAAAGATTGCAAAAAAGCTGGAAGGTCTTCAAACTGTCGAATCAATAAGCAGGGAGTTAGATATCAAGAGAAGGACCGCAATTAACTACCTTTCCAAGCTGAGACAGGAAGGATACATACATAGACAGTCAAGAGGAAAGGGGAGGAAAAGGCTCTACAGGATAAAGCCAAGAAAGAAGAGGGAGACGGGAAAACCCGGGCTCTACGAAACGATCAATGAGAACTCACCGATAGAGGTCGTCGTGCCTTATGAAACAAGGGTTCACGGCCGGGAAATCACATCGGAAGAAGCGATAGCAAGGGCCGTAGAAAAGGGCGAATTCCGTCTCATCCTGGCCTCGTTGGCCCTCTTCCGGAAGGTCGAGGACTGGTTCGATCTCTACAATGAAGCGAAGAAGAAAGGAGTAGGAAGAAAAGTCGGAGCACTGTACGATCTCTCCCGGAAGACGGTGTCGAAGATAAGTAGAATGGACGGGAGAGTAAGAAATTTGCTAAAGAAAACGGATGTAGACGACAAGTATATAGTTTCGGGGTTGAAAACGGACGATTTTAAATCGATAGAAAATGAATGGAATGTATGGGTACCTTTCAATAAAGAGGATCTGAAGAGGTATAAACAATGATCGGTTTCGACGAACAGGTCGACCTTCTCCAGTTGTTGGGAGGTAAACTGGAAAGAGAAGTGGAATGTTACGCTATAGGAGGTACAGCTCTACTTTTCCTGGGACTGAAAGACTCGACAAAGGATGTCGATCTGGTCTTTGAGAAGGAGGAAGAACGAAAAGAAATAAGAAAGGCGTTGGAAAAAATAGGATTCAAAGAACCCAGTAAAGACGGCGAGTTCAAGATCTATCGCCAGAACGAAGCGATTCGTATCGAGCCACTGATTTTGGAGGGACATGGTTCCCGTTTCGATCTCTTCCTCAAAGACATAATTTCCTTCAAGCTTTCGCCGGCTATAAAGGAGGACGTAGAAGAAAAACATGAGTTTGAAAAACTGACGGTCAAAGTTGTCTCCCCGGAATACATACTTCTTCTCAAGTGTGCCACGGACAGGAAGGGTGATAGATTGGATGCCAAAAAAATAATTGAGGGGCTTAATGTTGACTGGGATAAAATTATCGAAGAAGCAGAGTGGCAAACTGAAAGAGGAAGGAAGATATTCTCTGTTTTTCTCTATGATTTCCTGGTGGAGATCGAAGAAGATCTCTCCGTGGAAATACCAAAGAAAGTGATGAAAAAAATCAGAAAGATCGGTGAAAGAAAGATGTTGGACGTTCTGGAAAGTAAGGATGATCAAGAATAGTTATCCATGATTGCCCGACAAACGTCCTGTGGCTCCTTGATCTTTCTTTCTACGTTCCTGGTTATCACGATCGCGTCCTCGTGGTGATCGCCCTTCAACTTTCCATGCTGCGTTTCTTTCGGCAATGTTTGCACTTCAGATTCACCGAAGGAACAGAAGCCATGATCAGAAATCAAAATAAGTTGATTGTCCTCGTCCTCCAGGAAGCCTGTATCGAATAGTATTTCACCAAGTCGTTGATCCATCTTCTTGTACCAGTCCAGGACCATTTCCTCGCCCCAGTGGAAGTGCTGGATGCGGTCCAAGGAAGTAAAGATGGAGATCAGCACATCCGGTTCGTCTTCGATCAACTCCACGGTCTTCTCCGTGAGTTTCTCCAACTCTTCGTTCCATTCCTTCTCTTCCGTCGGCAGTCCGTAGCCAACCGGTTCGTAATCAACATTATATACATAGGGCGGGACGACAAAGGGAACGTTGACGGCTCTGATATCACACCTGCTGTCTAACTTGTCCCAGACGAAGTCGACGGGAATCTCTTCTCTCTCGACGATCTCGTCGTCCTCAATGTACTCTTTGTGACCGTGTTCGTCCGGATAGGTACCGGAAAACATCCCACACCAGATCAGCGGCGAATAAGGTTTCTGCTCGAGATGCACTGTACCCGGCTCGCCCTCCTCCATCAACCGCTTGAAGTTGGGCAGCTCGTCTAGATTGGGCTTGATCATCGTCCAGGTCGCCGCATCCACACCGAGAACAAGAAAGGTCATATCATCATTCCTCCGGAATTATTGGATCCAAATCACATATTTGTCGTTTCTGGGTTTATATGTTTTCCTTGACGCATTTCTCCAGAAATCTTCTTGTCTGTTTCAGACATCTATCCGAATCTCTTTTTGAGTAGGTCTTGGTCTTATACTCTGCCCGACTTTTTTCTGATTTTATCCACTTCTTAAGAGTAGATTTGTATTTCTTATTCCTGGGTTCTATAAATTCCTCCTTTCCCGTGTAAAGCTTCTCAAAGGCAATGTGGGAATCATGTCCCCGTCCTTTGGCAGTGCTTCCCAAATATTTGAGAGTAAGTGCATCATTTCCTCTTATAAGAGAATGGATGCATAATGCAACCACTATTCTGTTCCCAAAGTCCCCGGACCTAGCATGTTCCGCAAGTTCTAAGTACTCTTCTGCGTCTCTTCGGGCCAGCTCAACTTTATCAGTCATTTTCGAAATCACCGTAAAGGACTATTTTCGAAGAGTTCACGGACTGGTAAAATGGGTCTTCTTCTCTGACGTCTGCTCTGTAATCCTCGATATTTTCGACAAGAGGTGAAATTTTAACATCGTTCTTTCTCTGATATTTATCAGCTATCTTACCGGCGATAGATTCAGGTTTCTCGGTCTCACCCTTGACAAGTACCAAAATATCGATGTCAGAGGATAGATCTGGATCACCCCTCGCCACAGACCCGTAGAGCAAAATCGCTTCAACATCCTCAACCTTTTCCGAGACTTCCTTTGCGTAGCTCTCGGCAACCTCCACCAAAGGCCTGGTATCCATTCTAACCATTTCCTTTATTAACCCATAATATGGAGAGTCTGTGTTAAGGGAAATGAATCTACCATTGGATTTTTTCTCTTCTTTGAGGAGGCCAGATTGGAGGAGTTTTGAAACTAAATTCCTGGCGGTCACATAAGAGATTTCGGCCTCCTTGCCTAGAGCCCTGATAGAAAGCTCTCTGTCAGGGTGCTGGATAAGCTCCTTCAAAAGATCAAGGGCCGTCCTTCTTACCAAGGTCTCCGAAAGGCTTGCGGTTTCCTTTTCACTCATAGTTATATATTTATTTTTATATGTTTATATATTTTATTGAATAATATTGTATAAAAAATTATACAATAAAAGATGTCTAAATCAATAGGGAATTCCTGATCTAATTGAACGGATTCAACCGACTTTTGCAGTCCTTTCCCAATCCGACTCCATCGAAATTATCCCACCCCTCGTTTCTGGCCACGATCATGTCCAGATCCCATTTCTCGGCCATCTCGTCCCGGAAGTGGAAGCCGGTGTCGATATAGATAACCGGGAATGGTATCTTTCCGGAGAAGGCCTTCTTGCACAGCCAGGCCAACGTCGTCGAATCCTTTCCCCGCCGACCAGAGGACAGCAATCTTGTCGAAGTTGTTGTAGGCTTCTCTAATATTGAGGACTTATAAAGTCAATTCGGATTTTAAATGTTATAGCTGCACATATTCAAAACAAGAAAAGGCGGGAAGCCTTTGAAAGAGGGTTTTAGGTGTTTTCATGAAAAGAAAAGTCGATTACGATCGTGAAAACGACATACTATATGTCAATGAAGGTAAGAAAGTGCAAGATAGTTTACAGATAGATAACTTTGTAATCGATTTTTCTCACAAAAATAATATTGTGGGCCTGGAAGTAATGAATGCTTCTGAATCGATTCCTGACCTCGCAGATCAGGAAATAAAAAAGAGTGACCTTGAACAACTCGTTGACGCAAAACTGTCTGTTAAACAGGGTAGAGACGCTATCTATGTCAAATTAATGATATTATTCAAGAAGAATAAAAAGGAGCATCTAAGTCTACCAATTCCTTCTAAAGTCTCTGCTGCATGAAAGAGTTACAAAAATGTAGTAGATAGGACAAATTTGTAGTAGCCGGTAAAAGTAGTAAAAGAATTAAAAAGCCTCGATTCTTATTTAAAGAAGTAAAGGTGGGAATTTGAAGTTTGATAATATCCTGGAAAAGACGAAGAAGAAGGCGGTCGAGAACTGGCCGCTGTTAATTCTAGCCGGTTTATTCCTATTAGCTCTTAAGATAAGACTGCTTACAGTAGGAGCCGAATGGCTCCAGGCCTACGACCCCTACTTCCAGCTCAGATACACTAGCTACATCTTCCACTACGGACAGATGCCGGTCTGGGATCCGCTATCCTACTTCCCACCGGGCAGACCGATAATCCATCCGCCTGTCATGTACAGGATGACTTCTATGCTCTACAGTATGTTCCAGGGCTCCGTCTCCTCGCT
>JBKHHH010000026.1:0-7551 GCA_046539285.1 Candidatus Aenigmatarchaeota archaeon
CGTAGACCAGGTGCGTCTTCTTTCCCTTGACCGAGAAAGCAACCACGGTTTCGTTGGGATCTATCACGTCTTCTCCCTTTTCCTTCTCCAGCTGGAGCAGATAGGAGATTGCCTCGCAGACTTCCATCGCCTTGTCCGGTTTGACGTCCAGCAGGACAAGTGTATGCAGCCCCATCTCCCGATTTTCTTTGATCACGTAGTACGGCGATTCCGGTCGATAGTTGTCTTCCGGGTAAGGGATGGTCGTCGTCTTGCCGAACTTGTAGATCTGGAGCCCTGTCTCGGCCACGGCCGAATAGATCGAGGAAGAGTGAACGACCTTTGTCTTTATTTCCTTTCGCCGGGCCTGGATCAGCAGTTCTATGTGCGTTGTTGCGACCAGCGGGTCGCCGGGGATCAGAATACCAATTCTCTTTTCCTCGGCTTTTTTCAGAATCTCATCGAAATTTTCTTCGAGCTGACTTCTTTCCAGGACATCGATTTTCTTTTCTATCATCTCTTCAAGCTCTTCCTGTCCTTCCCACTTAGAGGTATACTTCTCCATGAAAAGCAGATCGCAGTCTTCTATTTCCTCCTTGGCACGGACACTGAGGTCCTTCTCGTCGTATAATCCTAGACCTATCAGCGAAAGCATACCATTTAAAGAGGACCTATACTTAAAAATCTTTCTATTTTTTCAAAGCTTTATTATTCTCCAACCAACAATAAATCCTATGCGAAAACCGTTGATTGCTATTCTTATCTGCTTGGTTCTGGTTCCTTCCCTGGCCTCCGCTTCCTTCGTTCACCGGGTCGAGGTTCAGGACGACGATGCACGAGTTACTTCTGTCATTGGGTTGAACTCTCCCGAAGAGAGCGGGCGCTGGCAGACGGAAATGTCAATTGAGATGCCGAACAGGACGGACATGCTCCGAGTTGAAGACGGGGAAAACAACCTCAGTTTTGATTTCGAGGACGGTGAACTTTTCTTTACCACGGACCCCACCGACGAGGACGAGGAAAGGGTGAAGATAACCTATCTCGTCCGCGACATCCGTGAGGAACAGTTTTCGGATCTCGATCTAATAGAGATGAATTTGCCTGGATTTCAAGGCGAGAGAACGAAGGCCCGGGTCGAGGCCGACGACGTTATTTCCTGGTACACACCACCCGGTTTCAGTTCCCAGCGCGCCAACGGCTCTATGCTTTTTTCCGGTGATGAAGCTTTCTCACTGAGACTTTACAGTTCTGACGGAGGCCGGGATAGCGAGAACTACCGGTATTTCGGAGACGTGGACCTCAACCGGACAGAAAATATGTTTCCTATCCTGTCCTTTCTAACGGGAATCGAGTCACCTCACGAAAAATACGCTCTGGTCTTTCTCGACGATGAGAGGTACGATCGAAACATCAACGATTGGTCCAGCGGCGTCTACAGGACCGGGGGTCTGATTGTCGTCAGACGTGATCTTCCGGAGGTCGAGCTGACATCGACAGTCCTTCACGAGACGATGCACGGCTTCAATGAAGAAGTTTTGAAATGGGACCGAACCCAGACTGCATACTACGACGAGGGAATGGCCAAGTTTCTCGAATACCTCGTCCACAACAAGTTGGTTAAAAAGCAAGCCGAAGTCTTCGGTGACCGGGTCTACCTCGAGGAAAACGGCAGCAGATACTACCTTGAACCACGATCTTCTCATGATCAGCTGTGGGATTACTATACCTCGGACGAGAACTGGATCAAGCGGTGGAACCCTTATCAGGAGTCGAGCTCGGAAAGAAGGAGGTTTGGCTACGCTCTCTCCGAACTCATAATAAGAAAACATGTCCAAGAAAACGGCATAGACGGTCTCCGCGAGGTCTCTCAGGATCTTCTGGAAGAGGACAGATCTGTTGATATGTGGGAAGAGAAGGCGATGATCCTTTCCCAGCATCTTGATTTAAGTCCATGCTACAGTCACCCGAGGAGCCAGTTCGAGGACTGCCTTGAGGAAATCAATAATCAAAATATCACTCTGGATGGTCTGGACCTCGATGTCGAGCCGATCCGTTCCCAGGATCAGGAAGAGGAGATAAATATCACTGAAAGGGATTTTGAGTTGCCGCCGGAAGAAAAAACGAGGACTGAAAGGCTAATAAATAAATTTAAAGAAATAGTTGATAGAGTGATACGGTGGATCTCCGCGATGCTCTAGAAGACGAACTTTCCGAAGGGGAACTGGATCAGTTGATCACATCCTTCGAAGTAATCGGGGGTATAGCGATGATCGAGGTTCCTGAAGAACTTGAGCATAGAAAGGAATTGATCGGAGAAAAGTTGATGGAGGTCAATAATCACATAAGAACCGTCCTCCGCGAGGCCTCGGAGAGAAAAGGTGAGTTCCGTACCCGGGACTACGAGGTGATCGCCGGTGATGAGGACACGGAGACGATCCACAAAGAATACGGCTGTCGTTTCAAAGTGGATCCGACCGTAACTTACTTTTCGGAACGGGAAGCCACGGAAAGGAACCGGATAGCAAGGCAAGTCGAAGACGGAGAAACTATCATGGCCATGTTTGCCGGGATAGGCCCCTTTCCCATCGTCATCGCTCGACAGAAGGAGGTAGAAAAAATATACGCAGTCGAGCTAAATCCAGAGGCCTGTCATTACCTGAGGGAAAATGTTTCTTTGAACAAGATGGAGGACGAGATAGTTCCCATAGAAGGCGACGTGCGGGACGTATGTCCCGATTACTTCGGTCAGTGTGACCGGGTTCTGATGCCTCTACCCAAGTCCTCACATCAATTTCTCGAGCTGGCGATAAGATGTTTGAAACAGGAGGGCGGGACGGTCCATTACTACACGCATGCCGAGGAGACCGAAGAAGGACTTTACGGTGAAGCTGAAGAAAGACTCCGGAAAAAGGCCGAAAAACTGGGAAAGAAGGTCAGCTTTCTGGACGAGAGAAAGGTTCTGCCCTACGCACCCCGTCAGTGGAAGATCTGTCTTGATGCCGAATTCGTCGAGAAGTAGGAAATGAAATAAAATAAGAAAAATAATGGGGGGTGTTTTTTGTTAACCTGTTTATTCAGCAGCTAATTTGTAAGCTACCATGATGGCTCCAATCAAGAGGAATAACCATCCCAGCACGTCGAACAGCATTGCTCCTGAAGAAGCGATGTTCGGCATGTTCTCGCCGAAGACCATGGACATGTCGAATCCTTTGGCAAGGATGTACAGAACTCCTGCTCCGCCAATCAAGGAAAATCCTTTTGGTGCTTTGTCCATGATTCCTGCGTACTCTGCTAGAACTGGTGCCAATAAACAGGCAACTCCTAGTCCAACTAGTCCTTCAAAGACCATGTTATCACAGTATTAGCTTTATGGGGACCGTATATAAAATTTTCTACGTTGCACGTCGAACGATTCCGTCCAGGCTATCGGTTTTAATGATCATTAAAACCACCACCCTCCTTGATGATCTGTCCCTCAAACCGGCGGATTTCCGTCGAGTCTTCTTTCCAAGCGTTCGGCGGTAATCTTGCCTTCCGGCATAGTCCTTGTAGATATTCCTCCACATCCCAGTTCTGTTCCTCGGGGACCTGCGGCAGCAGCAATCCAGTCCGGCCATCTCTCTCTATGATCAGGCCGTGTTTTCCGATCTCTATTTTCTCTTTGTACTCTTCGGGATCACTTGCATCTATCGGCTCTGGTTCCGTCAGTACAGTAACTTCGATCCTCAGACCTTCCAGCTCGCTCTCTTGAACAGGTGAGAATCTGTAGTCTTCGGAGGAAGAGCAAGTCGCTTGTCTAAGGGCCTTTCCCAGGGACATTTCCGGCCGAGGTATGCCGATACAGCCACGTAGCTGCCCGCCTTTCTTCAGTGTAACGAAGACACCACGTTTCTCGTCGAAGAAATCGTCTTCAGGAAGACCAGGCAAATCTCTATCTTTGACGTAGCTCTCAAGAACTTCACGTGCGTAGTTGAGGACTTTTTCAGTCTGTTTTTCGGAAAGCATGTTATTTCACTCTTCCAGAATTAAATTGGTAGCGGGGGGTGGATTTGAACCACCGACCTCCGGGTTATGAGCCGTTCGCAGCTTGAAAATATCCTTCAAGCCTCGACGAGCACTCCAGGCTGCTTTGGGCAGATTTCTCTTCTACCCCGCTAAGCCTGGAATTAGGCTGAGCCCCGCTCATAACTATTCAATCGACAAACCATTTAAAACTTGCGGTCTTCCGAAGTTCGCATCGGATTTTTATAAACTTTTCTCGTCTATCTTGACCCATGGGAAAAAAGATTCTCGGTGTGGACGAGGCCGGTAGAGGTGCCGTAGTTGGCTCCATGGTCATCGGGGCTGCAGTTGTGGATGAAGAGGACGAAGAAAAGCTGAAGAAAATGGGCGTCAAGGATTCGAAGAAACTGACACGCGAACGCAGGGAGGAGCTAGAGAAAAAGATCAAGGATCTGGCCTATGATTTCTCCCTCGAGAAAATCACTGCCCAGCAGATCGATGGACTCCGGAAGATCAAAAGTCTGAACCGGATAGAATCCGAGTCCATGGCCCGACTGATCAACGAACTCAAACCGGACGTGGCGATCATCGATGCAACAGAGGTCAAAACTGACAAGATAGAGAGAGAACTTAGAGCACAGCTGGACGAAGGGATCAAGAATGAGATTGAACTCATCGCCGAGAACAAGGCCGATGACAACTATCCAGTCGTTTCCGCGGCCTCGATCCTGGCCAAAGTAACCAGAGATAATTCGGTTTCTTCCCTGGAAGAGGAGATGGAGGAAGTGATCGGCAATGGATATCCCAGCGACCAAAGAACAAAGGACTTCTTGAAAAGGATATTGAAGAAGAACGGCACATTCCCTCATTGTGTGCGGAAAAGCTGGATCACGGCCCAGAGACTTCTGGGCGAAGAAAAGCAGGACGATCTATCTAACTTCTGCAACTGAATAGACTAGTCCCGAGAGGAGGAAAAGAGCGATCAGTGAGAATGTGGACAACCCGGAGGCTGCGAACGGTCCGTAACCCCCTTCTTGGCCTTTCCCTTGAACTGTTATGTTGGCCAGCTCGTCGACGGTCCGATTTGTCAGGGAGTAGCCGATCAAATTTATAGTCGATTGCTCGTCCGATCGGTAGGGAACTGCTTCCAGGTAGACGCTGGTCGAGCTTACCTCTGGGCTAAGTTTGATGTTGCGGACTTCCGGAGGGTATTGTGTCTCTTCGTAAGAGTAATCCAGAGAACATTCGCCTATCGTTCCCGGGCATTCGAAATGATAGTCCAGCCAACCCCTATTTTCTTCGTTTTCTACTTCGGCTACGAGCTGTAGCTCGTCTTCTATGTTTCCTGTATTTTTTATCGTCACCAGGCAGTTTCCTGAGTTACCCACCTCGGGCGTCAACGTGTCACTTCCTGCCCCGTCGCAGTCAGTCGTAACATTGACTCCTATGTCCGCCTCGACAAAGATCGTCAACGACTGGGTTATGGCCTGAGCCGAAGGAATAATTAGTACAAAACAAAGAACCATTATCAGTGCAAGTTTCCTGTAGCCGATCATATCACGTAAAATTTTGTCGCTTTTCCTTAAATAATTAAATATTTAAAACAAAGATTCCCAAAGCTATGAGTAATATGGTGTCCAGATGAAAGAAGAAAGAATATCGACCTCGATCCACACGGCTACCGGTGTTCTAGCCGGCTATGTTTCCGCCCTACTTGCTTCGAAGCATTACGCCGCGCTGGCCGGGATATTGATTCTCTACGCAAGCAAGAAGATCAGCGAACGGATTGTGGAGAAGGATGAAACCAAGTGGTGGTTAGGGAACGGAGGCATTGTTTTTCTCCTTGTCTGGTTCATCGTCTGGATTTTCGTTTTCAATTTATAGGTGATAGTTTGCAGAGAACACATACTTGTGGGGAACTGAGAGAGGAAGATACAGGTCAAGAAGTCGAACTCATCGGCTGGGCGCAGCGGATCCGCGACCACGGAAGCAAGAAATTCATCGACCTCAGAGACAGAGAGGGAATAACGCAAATCGTTCTCGACACCGAAGAAACGGAAACCTTTACGGAAGCGGATGAGATCGGTAAAGAATATCTGATCAGGATCTCCGGGAAGGTCGAAAAGAGACTGGAAGGGACCGAGAACGAAGAACTTGAAACCGGGTATATCGAAGTCCACGCTACGGATTATGAGATAGTTTCTGATTCGGAACTGCCGCCCTTCTCACTGGACGAGGAGAAGCGGGAAAAGATCAAAGAGTCTCTGCGCTTCAAACATCGTTATTTAGATCTCCGCAACAGGGCGAAGCAGGAGAACATAATACATAGACACCGTTTTTTCCAGGCCCTTCGCAGATTCCTCAGTGAAGAAGATTACATCGAGGTCGAGACTCCGTTTCTGACCAAGTCGACGCCCGAGGGCGCGAGAGACTTTATCGTTCCCTCCCGTAACTTTCCCGGCAATCTCTACGCTTTACCTCAGTCTCCACAACTGTTCAAGCAGCTACTAATGGTGGCTGGCTTTGAGAAATACTTCCAGATAGTCAAATGCTTTAGAGACGAAGACACGAGAAGCGACCGCCAACCCGAGTTCACACAGCTTGACATCGAAGTCTCCTTCCGGGACCAGGACGAATTCCTTGAAAAGATCGAGGAAATGGTCAAGTACGCCCTGAAAGAAACCTACGACGAAGATATAGATATTCCTTTCCGCAGGATGAGGTACGAAGAAGCTATGGACAGGTACGGAAGCGACCGGCCCGATCTACGGTTCGAAATGCAGCTGCACGACATCTCCGAAATAGTCGAAGATTCTGATTTCGGCATCTTTTCCGACACTGTGGAAGATGGAGGCGTGGTCAAAGCCGTCCGGCTCGAAGAGGAAAACCTCTCGAACAACTACATAAAGAAACTCGAAACTGCGGTCAAGGACGAAGGCGCACCCGGACTGTTGAGAATAGAGGTCGGCGACGAGCTCGAGGGCCCGATGTTAAAGCATATCGAAGAAGACATCCTTGAGAGTATAGTTGATGAAATGGAAGCCGAGAAAGGCGATACAATATTTATGGTCGCCGGGGAAAAGGAAATAGTCAACCCGGCTCTCGGCCGTTTGAGGAGAAAGCTAGGTGAGGACTTCGAACTCTACGATGACGAAAGTCTGGAGTTCGTCTGGATCATGGACTTTCCGATGTTCGGTCTGGACGGCGAGGGTCTAAAATCGGAACACCATCCCTTTACTGCACCGTTCGATCCAGAGAAATTTATGAACACGGACGAAGGAGAGAAAGATAAATTTGCAAAGATGGATGCCGACGCCTACGACCTTGTTCTCAACGGTTACGAGATCGGCGGCGGTTCGAAACGTATTCACGACATGGAGATGCAGAGAAAGGTGTTCCGTCTTCTGGAGCTAAATGACGAAGAAGTCGAGGATAGATTTGGCTGGTTCCTCGAGGCCTTCAACTATTCGGCTCCGCCACACAGAGGCATCGCGTTCGGCCTGGACCGCATACTGATGATCATGGAAGATGAGGAAAACATACGGGAAGTAATACCGTTCCCCAAGAGCA
>JBKHHH010000027.1:0-7549 GCA_046539285.1 Candidatus Aenigmatarchaeota archaeon
AGAGAAGCAGGCAACGATACCAACAGGCTAGAAGAGAAGGCACGGCAGGCAAGCAACCACATGGCACATTTGGCCAACCTTAGCGAGAGAGTTCCCGAGCCGGCCAGACAGGGAATCCAGAGAGCCATGGAGAACGGTGCACGTTCCAGAGAAAGATCTGTAGAAGGAATCAACAGAACGGATCCCGAAAGAGCCAGGAACGTAGCAGAGGCCACTTTGGAGGAAGTGATGGCCAACGCACCTGAACAGGCCAGAAAAGGCCTCGAAACAGCTCTGGACAACGTGAGAAGAGAAAGAGGTGGAAAACGTATAGGTCCACCCGCTAACGCCAGTGAAAGAGGTCCTGAAGGCAGGATGCCTGAAGAAGGCCCGAACGGCGAAGGAGCTGAGAACGGCCAACCAGAGAACGCGACTGAAGGAATGGAAGAAGGAGAAACTGAAAACGTTACCAACGGCCAAGAACAACAGCCGCCTGTATAGGCGGTCAAACCCCTTATTTTTCTTTATTTCTTCTACGTATTTCTCCACATCGAACATCTTGCCGTCCCTTGAAAATTGCCAGCTTTGCTGCGTAGTTGTCTTGGTCTGTTGATATCCGATAGAGCCTTGAACCGACCCCTTCGCCTATGTACTGTATATCTTTGACTCTGAGGTCTATCTTCTGGAAAAGCTTTCTAGTCCTTTTCTCTCTTTCTTTGTTCTCCATGGTGATCTATAGGTGATTTATCCTCATTGTTAAAAAAGTGCAATCGGTTTATGGCGAGCAAACCGGAATCCTTTTCTTATAATATAGTGTACCGCTTTTGAACTTGAACTGCAATGGATGCACTTCCATGCCTTCCATCTGTGCTTTTCTAAATGCTTCTGCGAACTCAGGATCAGTGTCCTCCTTCGGAGCGAAACATTTCACGTCCGGTCTGAAGACAAGGATCAACAAGGCGGCTCTATCGCCGTTTTCCATCACTTCTCTTAGTTCTTCCACGTGTCTTGTTCCCCGCTCGGTCGGCGCGTCCGGAAAAAGTGCAGCACCGCCCTCGGCCAGCGTACAGCCTTTGACCTCCGTCCAGATCTTTTCATCGTCTTTTTCCAGAAGGAAGTCTATACGGCTGTCTCCCAGCTTGACCTCAGGAGCAATGTTATCGACGTCTGTATAAGGGCTTATTTCCTCGTCACTGAGGACGTTCTCCACTATTTTCCTGTGGTAACCGGAGTTGATGAATATCCAGTTGTCCTTTACTTTACCAGCGATGAGGTCCCATTTGGTTTTTCTATTCTTGTTTTCCGCCTTCTTAAGAAGAACCTCGTTTCCCTCGTAAAGTATTTCCTCCAGCCGGCCTGGGTCGCGGACATGAACTTCTTCCTCTTTTCCGTCTATATTCACGATGCCTAGAAACCGATTCGGTCTCTCGACAAACTTCCCTTTAGCATCCGTTTCTACTCTAAGAAGAGGTTTCATCTAATCTGAATCGATGTTTAAGTCTTCAATGAGATTTTTCACAGTTTCCAGAAAGTTTGTCGAGAAACTGACTATTTCCTTTGCCTCGTTTTCTTCAACGTGCTCCTCCGGATACCTTATTTTGTTGTATTCCATCATCTTTTTGTTCAATTCTCTGCAGATGTCCTTCCCTGCCTTCACCTTGAAATGTTTGCCAAATTCACCGCCGATGTTATGAGTTTTATATTCACCACCTGTTTCAGCGATCAAGGCGGCTTTGGCAGCCAGTTCCACAGCGTGAAGTGCATTGAAGGCAGCCGGCTCCGACGATTCTTTCGGCAGGGACTTAGCTGCTAGGAGCCATTTCTCCGCACTTTCTAGATATTCTTGTACCCTTTCATCTCTTTCCATATTTTCACGTCGCTCTCGTTTGTGTAGACAATTAGACCGTCTTTCTTTATTTCCTGAACGATTTTCTCTTCTTTGTCCATCTCTTTCCTGGTTTTGAAGTGTGGGTTGAAGGAGCAGTCCACAGATTCGTCCATCGCGACGTCAGATATTTTATCTTTAATCCTTTCCTTTTCTTCTTCATTCCATCTGTCAGAAAGGAGAAGAGCGTCGATATCGCTTTTCCAGGTCGCCTCGCCTCGGGCCACGGAGCCGAAGACTATCACTGTCACCCTTTTTTCTTCCTGGACGATCTTCTTCAGATAAGATAAGACCTGGGTTCTATATTCTTCCTGTGGGATCTGATTTAACAGAGGAAAGCGGAAGTTTACCGGTGACTTTGCCTCGTATTCAAGAGCAAAACCTCTTCTGTCTATGGACAGTACTTCCGAATAGTTGCCTATCCGGTATTTCTTTATTTTCCCTCCTTCATTTTTCACGGACCTCTCTTCAACTATTCCTTCTTTCTTCATCGGTTTGAGGTGTTTGTGGAGGGCTTGTTTTGAGATACCTATCCTTTCGGATAGTTCTCCCAGCGACTTCTTTCCTTCGAGCAACTGGTTAACTATCTTCTTTTTTGTTCCCGACCGGCTTCCTCCTAAAAGTCCTGTCATCTTATCACCTATAAACTTATAAGTTTATAAGTTAATTAGTTTTTCTGATTTAAAAATTTATCCTTTTTATTGAACTAACCATTCTTTTCTTTCCTTGCTCCAGCTTTTGATCTCGGCTTCTTTCTTCAAGGCGGAGCTCTTGTCCTCGTGTTCCTCCTTATAGACCAGCTCGCACGGCAAGCGACTTCGCACGTACTTGCTACCGTCGCCGTTTCTATGTTCCTCCAACCGTCGCTCCAGATCTTTCGTGATTCCCGTGTAGAGCGAGTCGTCGCTGAGGCGGAGCAAGTAGAGATACCACATAAGTAGTTAAGAAATTTTCTGGTTTATAGCCTTTCGCATTTCTTCTTTTGGAGAAATTTAAATAAATTAGTGTTTAATCAACTCCACGGAGGAGGTGTTAACTTGAGCAATAAGAATGAGTATTCTTCTCTTGAGGAGATGTCCGAGGCTGATATGATCCGCGAAGCCGGGTATAAATACGGTGAATTCGATGGAGCCGAGATCTACCGAATTGGAAACGAGATAAATGTCCTTGGGGATGACGAAGTCGAGAGTGCCTTTGTCCTGGACGGAGAGGAAAGGGATGATGTCTATACAGGACCGGAGTTTAGGATTATTAAGGAAAGTTTACAAAGACTTGAGGAGAAGTTTGATGCGATAGATAAGGAGGTTGAAGAGGCTCTTCGTGTTTCTGAAAAGGAGATGAGAAGAAGAATTGATATATAATCCCAGGAATAAGGAGTAAACGCCTTTTTCGGTTTTCCCGTAGTTGCTAGAAAGCTTCAGAGTTCTTCTCTGATTTCACCGAGCTGTTCGTAGGACTTGATCTCCACACCCTTCTGGATTATCGACTCGATGTCGTCTTCTAGAAGCCGGTCCGAGGGATAGACAACTACTTTCAAACGATCCTCTCCGATGGCTTCTTCCAAAGTCTCCCTGTTTTCCTCCAACAGACCGTAGTTCTCGTCCTCTTTGAGATCTTCGTCGGCGATGGTCCACATCTGCGGAGTTCCTTCCTCGCTCTGATAGGTTTCCACAACATTCTCCACGGTTCTCTTGAAATTTTCTCTTGACATCTCACTTCAAGATTTGTCCCAAAAGGATTTATTTCTAATGCCTTCAGGAAGTGACTGGGAACGTAGTTCTTTGTCTACGGTGCTTTCTACTTCTCTTATTTACATCTTTGGTCGGAGTTCTTAAAATACCAGAAAGAATAAAAGTTTCGGATATGCTATTTTCTAGGTTAGCAATGATAGTGAACGAGCTCAAGGGAAGACTTGAAGATGATTCTATGATGGGTAGGGCAGCTCTTGTCGGGAGCTGTGCTCGGAGGCTGCATGGGGAAGCATACCGAATGGAAGAAGACACAGATCTGGATGTTCTAGTTCAATACGATGTCTCCCGTCGCGACTTTGAAGATCATGTGATGAGAGAGACGGGAAGGTCTGTCCGCGGCGATATCGCCGAGCTCAAAGGATACGTGGACCAGGAACTGGGACCGATAGAAGGAATTGAAGTCGATAGTTATGTCGTATTCGATAACAATAGGAAGTTCCGAAAGAAGTTCGACGAAGATCCCTTTGCCTTCATGATTTACTGACCTAGATGTCCTTTATTTCTTCGAGGAGTTCGTCGAGCTCTTCTTCCGTGAGCAGATCCAGGACTTCATCTACACTGTATTCCGGGTCCTTTTCTGGGCTGTCTTCGTTCTTATTGTATTTTTTGTTTTTACTGTAACTTATCACAATAGGACGGAGGCCATCTTCTTGCATATATCTTGAATCCATAATTTGAACCTATCTATGAATTTTATATTCTTTGAGCCTTTATAGATCAGTCTTCGTTTTTGGCCGTTTTAGAAATTGTCACAGATACTTCCTGAAGGCCTCTTCGATGCCTTCTTTACGTTTTTCCTTCGTTGTCTCTCTGAGGATTTGGTTTGCCAGTTCGTAGTCTTTCTCCCGACGCGAAGCCTCCGCAGCGATGCTTTTCCTTCTATTGTAACTTCCTTCCATGTAGTCCCGAACAGGCTTGTAGTTCTTTAAAGCCAATTTTTTCAGAGCCTTTCCAACTGTCTGGGTACTGCAATCGACCTCTTTTGCTATATTGCCTTTGTCTGGAAACTCATCCTCTATATTATCTACTTCTACGTATTCGAGCTGGTTTTCAAGATATCTAAAGACTTCCTCCTCTTTTGGAGTAAGATCTTCGCAGTATTCTTCTCCCATATTTTCAGATTAAGCCCTTAAACTTAATAATCTGAACTAGTCCTTGGATTTAAGTAAAATGAATTGCATTCTATTTGTATGAACCTGATGAAGAAGATCACTCTGTCGGACCGATTTTCCTGCGGCTTGGTCTACCTTTCTCTGGCTGTTTTTGTCTACATTTTTTATCGCTCTCTACCCTGCGTTCCGCTTCAGGAACTGGCCCTCAATCTTTTCGTCTTTCTGGTCAGCGGCCTGGCCATCTATCCCGTGATCGACAGCATGTGGAGAGATGTTCAGGAGAACTGGGAGAAGAGGGTGGCGGGAACAGGAAAAAGTTATCTGGACTTCTTCACCGAGGATCTGGACGAAGAGACAAGAACGAAGATTGTCCGAAGCCATTGGAAAGCAGTCGAGTGGGTCGTGCCCTACGTCTTCAGCGCCTATCTGTTCGTGGCCGGGTTCATGGTCTACCTATTCTCTTTCCGAGGTCTGGTCCTATCACTTTTCGGATCGCTGTTCATGACCGGACTGGTTTCTGTCAAATATCAGCGAGAACTGAAAGAATAGAAGTATTTAATTTTTAATTCATAGGTATTCTTCCAAGAGGATTCTATGCGAATCGGCTATCCCTGTATGAACCTGACTCTGGACTGCACCAGCGCCAGCACCTTCCGGCTGGACTCCTATTCCGAAGAACGGCTCAAGGAAACTGTGAAAGAGAACCTTGACTGCCTGGAGAAGATACTCGAATACAATGTAGAACATAATTTGCTTTTCTTCCGGATCACTTCGGACCTGATCCCTTTTGCCTCGCATGAAGTATGTAAATTCAACTGGCAGGACCACTTCGCAGAGAAGCTGAGGAAAATAGGCAGCTACATAAAGGAGAACGATATGCGCATCACGATGCACCCGGGCCAGTACACCGTCTTGAATTCCAAGAAGGAAGGCGTCCGGGAGAGGGCGGTTGCAGACCTGAAATACCATAGCGATGTCCTGGATGGAATGGAACTTGATCGGAGTGCGAAGATAAACATCCACGTCGGCGGCGTCTACGGAAATAAAGAAGAAAGCATGGAACGGTTTGTCAAGACGTACGAAAGCCTGGAGGAAAAGATCAAAAAGAGATTGGTTATCGAGAACGACGAGAAAAGCTACACGGTCAAGGACTGTCTATGGATCTCAGAAAGGACCAGCATTCCTGTTACAGTGGACAACCTACATCACGAATTGAACAACAACGATGAGAGCCTGGATCAGGTTCTGAAGAAAGCAAAGAAGACATGGAAACAGGAGGACGGTCCACAGATCGTTCACTACAGCTCGCAGATGTCAGATGGTAAAGCAGGCAGGCACGCCGAAACCATTGACCTCGATCACTTCAAAGGCTTTTTGGAAAAAACAAGACCACACGACTTCGACCTGATCCTCGAGGTCAAGGACAAGGAGAAGAGCGCCTGTAGAGCACTGAATAAAATAAAGAAGGATAACTCTTTTAATCTCAGTTCTTTAGACTGATCCATGTCGAAAGACGGAAAAGTAGTCGAATAAGGCAGTCACGAAGAGCTGATCGAGGAAGACGGTCTTTACAGGGAACTGTGGGACATGCAGTCCTCGCTAAACGAGCCCTGACCGGGCTCCTTCTTTATTTTTCTCCCATGATTTCAGTTAAGATATTTAATTCTTTTCCTTCAATATGAAAGTATGGCATCAAAAAACGATGGTAGTTCGGGAATGGGAAATCTTTTCTATGACTGGTCGAAAGAAGAAGGCAAAGGAGTTAATTTCTATCGGTTCGAGGATGAAGAATTGGAGGACGGTAGGTCCTTCGAATCGAATCCAAAGCTGTTTCGACTTGTTTATCCGGTAAAATTTGACCTAGAGGAGAAATTTCTTTCAAGCTCCCTTGTAGGTAAGCCGCTGGTATCTCGAGACAAGAATGGTATCACCGAAGAGGAGAGATTCAAGGCTATTGACGAAGCAGATAAGTTATACGAATACCTTGTCAAGGAAAACGAAATTCCTCCTGACCCTGATCCTGAACCCGCCTTCTTTGATACGAAAAGTAGTTTCCTTTTCTATGGAAAGGGAAGTTATGATGACAGAGGCACTTATTCATTGAACATCATGGGTTTTGATACACCGGAAATAAAAATCGAACTGGATGACCTGGCCAATGATCATCCCTTAAAGGGCAAGGACAAGACCTTTCATAATGACTTCTATTCCAAGGAGGGACTGCCATGTTTTGAAGTTTCCGCTGCCTTTCCCACTAGTCGCGAGGGCAACCTGAAGAGAAGACAGTTTGACAAAAGTCTGGATAGGTATGTGCGGGAGAAAGGCTATCTGAGCGACAAAGATACGAAGCCCAATCCCGAGATTAGAGAACAAGTGAAGGAAATCTGATTTCCCGATCTTTAAGTGATGTCGCAGTCCTTTATTAATCACCATCTTCATAAAGATAAGTGATAGGATGAACGGAGCTGTAGATCAGGTAATCGACGTGGGTTTATTGTCGAATGTTCTCTCTCTGGCCGTATTTACCCTGGTGGCCTTGTTTGTAATAGTTCTGATCTGGGTCCTTTACAGACATTTCAGCGGCAGTAAAGACGAGGAAGAGTAAATCAGGAAGTAATTCAGAAATCTAAGATCATACCCTTTCTCTACGAGGGAGTAAGTTCTGTAAAAACTAGATCTTGTGTTTATTCCGGAGTTCCTCGTGGTATTCTTTCCACTCGGGTTCTCTGCTCTCCTCTTCCAAGGCCTCGTATTCCCTCTTGGTCAGGTAGACCATTCTTTTCGGGTCAAGAACCGTTTCTTCATTTCTACCTTCGTGTTTC
>JBKHHH010000028.1:0-7173 GCA_046539285.1 Candidatus Aenigmatarchaeota archaeon
CAGCCCGACAGCGAAGAGGAGAATTGCGAGGACAAAGATACCGAGACCGCTAAGGATGGCAAAAGAGTAGGCCCCGGTCGGGGTTATGTGCAGATAAGCAACGTTTATAGATCTTGCCAGTTCCTTTCTCTTATCTTCCCCGGGTTCTATATTGACCAAATCTCCACATAAGTTACAGGCTTTTTCATAGAGACTTTCCTTGTGTTGTTTCTTCTCCTCTTTCTTGAAAGTCTTGTATTCACGAGAAGATAGGTCAAGGCTTGTATTCCCGGGCATCGAGAACTTGTTTTCACTCTCTTCGAGAACCCTGTCCAGTTCTTCATCACGAACTTCATCAAAATCTTTGTCGTCTGTCATTGGCTTTCCTTAATCTGTTTTTTCAACCATTCTTCCCACTCGTCGAATGCTTTATCGGATGGTATAGTACCGTATTCCTTGCGAAGATCCTCCATAATCAGACGGAAACGGCTGTTGCTTTTCGTCACGAAAGGAGCTTCCATCATCCAGTCGTTGCCGGTCTTCAGGGCATAATCTTTGATGGCTTTTTTGACCCGGCCCCGGAGCTGAATATTGTCCCAGACGCGATCCCAGCGCCCGGACCATTCCTGGACCTGTGATGAAATCTTGTTCAGGATCTCCGACTCGCCGTTCAGTAGGGTGTCCGTGGGTTTTAACTCGTCGTCTTTGGCCGAGTATTCCATCAGATTGACGAACCCGTCCTCTTTCCTCGGGTTCTCGCTCCAGTGTTTTCGGACCTCTGTTACCTGCGTTACACGTCTCTTCTCGCTGAGTCCTCCGGCCGATTTGATCCGATTACATATAATCACGATGTCCGTCGCCTTGAAGGATGTCGGGGGCACATCCAGGTCGTTGACAACACGGTCGAAGAGGCCGTAGGCCGACTCACCATGGATTGTACCGGCCACGGTTTTGGCCATGGCGCCGATCCGCATCGCTTCGTAGAGTGCCTGTGCTTCTTTCGAACGAACCTCACCTATGATTAGAGCCGAATCACCGAGACGTAGAGCGGTTCGGATTGCTTCTGGAGCCGGTAGCTCGGTTTCCACCTGCGTGATCACAGATCGGGACTTGAGCCGTCCGATGTCGTAACCCAGTTCCCGCATCCTTTCGACCGGTAGTTCCAGCGTGTCTTCGCAGGTCAGAACCCGCCATTTTTTCATCATCTCTAGTAATGTTGCTCCAAGAAGAGAAGACTTACCTGAGCCCCGTCCGCCGCCGATCAGGAAGCTCCGGCCTCCATCGAGAAGGAAGCCCATGAAGCCGGCAAACAGGGGTGTAAAGTAGTTTATGTCTGGTTTCAGATATAAAGGATAGGTCCATGGATCCTTTCTATGTCTTCGCAGAGCAAAGGCCAGTCCATTCGGCGAGAGAGTTCTGGTGATGATTGTTACACGGGCATTTCCACCCGGCACTTCTACGGATGTATCCAGTACGGGGTTTGCCTCGTCTAGTGGCCGTCCGGACATTAGCCGGAACCTTGTGGCCCAGGCCTCGGCGTCGTCCTGTGTAGGAATGAGGTTTGTTTTACATTCGCCGTATTTGGCGTGGTTGATAAATATCGGTTTCTTACCGATCGGAGCGTTTATGTATATGTCCTGTATATTTTCGTCGAAAAGAAGTACTTCAAGGATTCCGAACCCGGCCGTATAGCGAGTCAGAACTGAAGTTAGTAGTTCCCTGGTCTCGGAGTCTAGATTGACATTCCTTTTGTCGGCCAGATCCGTGATCAAGTCCCGGCTGATCGAAGAGAAAACACGCCTTGTTTTCTCTCTCTCCGCGAACTCGGATGCTTCAGGTCTGTGTTCGCTGATGTATCTCCGGGCCGCGTCCAGTATGGTGTATTCTTCCTTGTCTAGTTCGAACTCCGGGGGTGTGACGTGGTAAATAGGAACGGTCTCGTCGGGCAGGTCGTAGATCTCGACATCTATATTTTCCGTTTCGTAGTGGTCGACGATCTCACCGCCTTCAGGAGGCTGATTCATGTATTTTGTCCGCATGAAGTTGGGTCGGACGGAAGGGTGAAACATGTCCCGGTAAATCTTTCTGTCACCGGGATGGTAGCCGGAGAGGTTTTCTTTGACATGATCGATCATCTCCGTCTTCTCTAACTCTTCTTTCATCGGGATGAGTATCTTGTTCAGATATATCTTTTGGCATGTGTTATCCTCTTCTCCGTTTTTTATCTGAACGTTGAGGTGGCGTATCTTTCTTCGTAGCTGGAGATAACCGCCTATTGGATCCTTGCGGAGTATATTTGTTGCCAGTCTCTGAATTTCACTATATTTGCTCTGGAGGAAATCCCGGCATTGAGGAACGTCCATCGACTCTATCTTTTTCAATCCACCCTCTCTTAAGATCCACTCGATGGTCTGGGCTATTTCAGAAAGAAGTTTCGTCTGCTCGTAGGGATATTCGTATTCCCTTTCACTCCTGAAGACAATTGACTCCACGGCCTTGACTTCCATGATCATATCGATGGTCCGCTGCATGCATTGCTCGTAGTCGGCGACGCTGCTCCCGTAGATGCAGTCAGAACAGTCTACGACTATCTTGTTTTCATCGTCGTTGTATTCGTAATCACAAACCAAGGTGCATCCTCCGCTTTGAAGCCGTTCGAGTTTCGGTCTTATAGATGCTTAGTTTCCCTTTTAATTAAAGGTTATCGACTCTAAATTTATTAATAAGCCCCAGTATAAATAAAGTGATAGAATGGCCTTCCGCAACCTTTCAGATATCCGTTCAGCGGTCCAGGAGATGATTAACCGAGTCAAGGAAAACACGCGGCGGATCCGGGATCTGGAGGAGGAGAACAACAGCGTTCAATCCAAACTTCAGTCCCTTGAGGAAAGGATGCTCAAGAACGAAAGGAAGCGAAAAGAAAATATCAAAGAGCTGGAAGAGAAGGTCGACGAAGTAAGTACTCAGGTAATGAAGATTGACAACGATATATCCAAGGTGAAGAAGATCCTTGACCGGAAGGCCGATCAGAGCAATGTCAACGAGATGAAACATTTCATCGACCTGTTGTCCCCACTGGAAAGCGAGTTTCTGACCGAGTCGGAGATAAAAAGGCTTATTAAGCAGGAAGTTAAAAATATCAATGGATAACATGGTTTTGGGTATAGGAAGCAAAGACAACGACCAAGATCAGTTAGCAGACGAGATCGAATCTATGGCCTCACAGGGCTTTTCTGAGCAAGAAATTATTTCTGAACTGAGGGACGAAGGCTATTCAAACAAAGACATAAACAAAGCCATCCAGAAGATACTGAAGTACAGGGTTAATTCTGAAGGCGAGAGCCCGTCTCTTCAGAAAGACAGGAGAAGTGGTCAGACCAATCAGTCGCAGCAACAACAGCAACAGGGTAACTTTGTCGCCCCCTCTCCAGATGAGATGAGTCCGGAGGAGCAGAGACCGAACGAGCCCTTCGCCAAGTACATGGGCAGCGAGGAAAATCCGATCTGGGAGATGACTGAAGAGGAGGAAATACAGCTGGAGGAGCTTATCGAGGAGATAATCGAAGAGAAGTGGAGTGGCGTCCGACAGAACCTTCAGAAAATGGAGACGGAGAACGAGAACCTGAAGAACAAGATCTACAGCATGGAAGAGCGGATTCAGGGTCTAGAAGAGAAACATCAGAAGGAAAAGGAAAAACTGGAGGACAAGGTCGACCGGACCTTTAATCACATAGAAAACATCGAGGCCCGCGTCAACTCGGTCGAGAAAGCCTTCAAGGAATTCCTGCCTTCGTTGACGGAAAACGTCCGCTCTTTGTCTGGAATCGTCAACGAGCTGAAACAGCAAACGAACGGCGGCAACCTACAGTACAATCAGAACGCTAACGTGCCTTCTGCACCGCAGCCACCTCAGAATCCGATGCAGCAAGAAGAGGACAGCGAAGAGGAAGGAAATAACCAGCCGTCTGCTCTAGAGTAGACCTTTATTTTTTCTATTTTATTTCGAATATACAGAAACTAAGGCTAATCATTTCCCATTTTGAATGGGTTATTTGTTAGAATCTTTAGAAGAATCATCACCGCTTTCTGTGATCATCCACCCGACCATCAAGACCATAAAGGCCAGGAAGAAGAGGAGAGGATAGTTATTAACGATTCCGCTCGGTAGATCAAGCCCCATCGCCCCCGGGGCCCCTGAACCGGCGAAAACCATTATCGCCAATACAATGAGAATAAAGACAAAGAATTTTGGATAACTCTTGAATATAGTGTCTTTATCCTTTTTGACTCCAAATATTTCGAGAAGCACAATGAAGACAAGGAAGGCGGAAATTATGATTATAAAGCCACTCGACATCTGCATCAGTGCCGTGACGTAGGAAGAGAGCATCGGTGCTGCGATGAAGGCCAGTACAATGGCTATGATCGCTCTGGCGGCCCTGTTTTGTGGCACGCCCTTCTTTCCATTGTCTTCCTCGCCGAACTGGGAGAGTATACCATAAACAATAGCGTAGGTCAGCAGCCAGGGCAGGACAAATGAAAAGAACTGGGAGTTGAATAACTCGGAAAGCTCTCCTGGAAACGCCTGCATCAACATTACTCCTGTCATTTTAGTCACCCCATTTTACCATCCAGATGATGGCCAAGGCAAGAACTGTTAGGAAAAATACAGTCGTCCAGTTGACCATCGGGATCACATTAGTTAATCCGGCCTTTTCAAATCCTCCGGAACCCCAGAAGATCATGATCGCGATTATTCCAACAATTATAGCCACTGTTCTGGGGTATTTCGTTATAGTTTTTTTCCTGGTTCCCGTTAGTTCGGTCAAGATCAGGAAGAATATAGCTACCATAGCAACTACAACTAGACTGGCGCTCGTCGACTCTAGAAAGCCCATTACCGGTCCGGCTATAGGCATTACGAAGAAGGCGAGAACAATTGATATTACGGCTCTTGCCTGCTTTGATTTTGGCATTTTTATCTGTTCGAGAATGCCGTATGAAATAGCAAAAGTCAGTAACCAGGGCAGTGCATACATGAAAAACTGGCTTTCTGTGACCGAGCTTATCGAAAGTTGGCTCAACAGTACACCGGACATCTTTTCTTGCCTCTATTTATCATTTTAGTTTGTTTTTTATATATTTACTCTTCTTTGCTGGTGATAAACCAGACTCCGATCGAGATCGCGGCCAGGAAAAAGAGCAGGGTTACCAGTTCTTCGCTGACCTGGATGTCAACACCGATGAAGTTCAGACCGCCGGCCCCGATAAAGACCAGGGCCGCGAGAATGATCATTATCGCCCCGAAGGTCTGGGGATGTTCTAGGAAGATGTTGTCTACACCGGCCGATTCAAAGCCAAGGAGCTCGACAAAGATTACTGCGACCAGGATTCCGGCCGCAAGGACAATAAAACCCATGACCAGATCCTCGAAGAACGGTGCGATGTAGTTTCCGACAGGCAGGACAAGGAAGGCCATTACTATTGAAATCACGCCCCGGGCGGAAACGGACTCGGGAATCTCGTAGTTCTCCAGAATACCAAAGGTAACGGCCAGAGTTAGTAGCCAGGGAAGCATGTAGGCGAAGAAACCTAAGTTCTCCATGTTCGTAATCATCGTGCCTATAATGCTGCCTGCCATAAAACCACTTGTTTATGTTTTAGTCATAACGTATTTAAGGCTTTCGGGTTACCTTCCGCCTGTCTCGCTTCCCGGCCCAGCCTTAAAGGCGTAGAAGAAGCCTCCCAAGGCAAGAAGAAGGAAGATGACCATCAGGAAGTTATCTGTTCCTAGCACGGGTATATCAATTTCTTCAATGAGAGAGACACCGACGGTGATTAAAATAAGAAACACGATGCCGAGTATCGCCATTGCAAACTTCCAGTTTTTCTGCTCCTGTGCCTTTTTGATTCCCAGGGCCTGCATAAAGAAGGCGATAAAGAACAGTCCGATAAAGATCCAGAGAATCACGCCAAAATATTGGAAAAAGAAGTCAACAAATGGCGAGTAGCCAGCGGCAAAAAAGGCAAATACAAGGGAAATTATCAGATTTACCGAATTCTTACCGAAAAGGCCTTCTTCGTCACCTGTGATGCTTAGAAGACCGAAAACGACAGCCAAGACGAAGAAGAAGGGTAGAAATGGTTGTATTTGTGGATTGGCCAATAATTCATTAAATCCGGAATACATTCATACTACCTTAATTTTCTCAGCTCTCGTTTCAGCTTTCTCTTTTTGTTTTCAAGTTCAGCTTCTCTCTTGGTCCATACCTTTTTTTCGTCCTTTGAAGATGTTTTTTTCTTTTTTCTGACAAAACTTAGTTCATCGTTTACATCATGTAATTTGGCCTCGAGTTCATCAGCTTGTTTCGCCTTCTTGGCACTTTTATCGATCTGGCTCTTTATCCCCCCACCTACCTTTTTTCTTGCCTCAGGACTGCCAACGATAGGCAGGAAAAAATAGCCGAGGGCTACGATTATCAGCAACACCATCCATATTACAAGGAATGGAGCCAATATAGATCCGTACCAGCCCTGGTAGATGATAAGCACATAGGTGCCTATCGCAAATAGGTTACCAAGACCTTTATGGCCACCGAAGGGTGGATAACCTCTAAGCATAATCAGGAACGTCAGTAGTACGATATGAGGCAGAAAGAATGCGAAAATTACATCATGGGTGATATCACCGGTTAGGCAGCCCCAGCCGCTGCTGCCCGTGCACTGACTTACATTCAATATTTGCTTGAAAATAAGGTCGTAAAGTTCAATGGCTGGCATATCTATCAGTAATTAAATTGGACTACTTGTATATAAAAATAATATAATTGTCGGTGTTTTTATTCTTCACTGGAAAGAAGTTTATCTTCTCTGTAATCACTTATCCATTCCACTGTTTTGTTGATTCTCCTTCTGTATTCCTGTTCAGAGATACCTGCTTCTTCGATCTCTTCCTCAGAAAGCTGGTAGCCAACAGAGGCGGCTTTGATCATTCCTTCTTCGTTGGGGGTTTCTTCGTCTTCTATAACTGCTTTCAGACTAACACCAAACAGCTCCTCTGCAAATTTCTGTGCGTCGTAGTTCTCTTTGGTCCATATCTCCTTGTATTTTTCTTCTATCGTTTCTTCTGGCTCCTGATTTTCTGGGATGTATTTTTTCAGAGATCCTTCCAGATTTACCCTATCCTCACCATTT
>JBKHHH010000029.1:0-6690 GCA_046539285.1 Candidatus Aenigmatarchaeota archaeon
GGGGGAGCATAGATCCTGTATTCACCATCTTCAGCAACTAGATCGAAGTTCCTTTTCTCGAGTTCATCGGCAACTATGCCCTTTTCCAGAGGCATAAATCACCTTTACTGCTAAGGCTTTTATCCTTGTTGGTAGGGATTAAATTTAAATGCAGTCATTCAAAACTGTATACAGGCGATAGAATGGACACCCCCGAGAAGATATCTGGAACTGTTGAGTGTAATTACTCCATCCCTCCTGAGACTATAGACAAAGTGGAAGAAAAACACGGGAAAATACTTGGTATGGAGGAATATCAGGAAACTGTACTCCTAAGAACAAATAGCGGGGAGGATCCTGTTTATTTCAAGGACGATGGAGTCTTCAAGGTTTAGAGAGGTCAATCAAGAAGAAAGTCCGTGGAGAATTCCTCTTCCTCATCTTTAATTGTCTTTACTTCCATGTCTTCTCTCTCTTCAATCCAATTTTCAAAGTCCTTTTTCAGCTTCCCCACTTCGTTCTTTCTGTAATGTCTGTCGCCTATGGTGCTTATTTTTCTCATGATTCCCACGACATCACTGTAATCTTCACCGTCTTTTCTGAATCCTGAAGCCTCGAGGCGATCCTTTATTCCGGAATCTTCGATGTTGTAGTATTCAATCCAGTTCCACTGGCTTCCCTGGCGGTAGAGAGTATATGAGGCCCTTCCCTGTGCTTCGACCACTGCTTCTATATATCCGTCTTCGTCTACCTTTATCAGGCTCAAACCGATCAGGCCCTCCTCGGTCATGTTTTTCAGGTCTTTTCGTGCATCTTCTTCATTCTCGTAGATCATCTTATCACTCTTTAATTCAGGAGTAAAAATTTATATTCTTCGAATTATTTTCAGGTTTCAAAATAAAAAGAAGGGGATTTAGGACAAGAAGCAAAGATTGCTCAGATAGCCTCGTCTACCGATGAAATCTTTTTACTTACTTTCTTCAGACTCTTTTTTAGCTCCTTGACCTCGTTCTTGACTTGTAATTTCTCTTCTTCTGTCATTTCTACCCCCACTAAGAAACTGTAAAATTATTCTTATTTTTCCTTTAAATCAATATCGGTGATGATCCCTTCAAATTTTTCCCGGTAACTTTCTTCCCTCTCAACCACCGGTTTCAAATCTGTCAAAGCCTCGACAAACTTCTTATCGTAGCCTATTTTCGCTAAAACTTGACTTCCTCTTTCCTTTACAAAATTTTCGATTTTATCACTGACTTCGGGGTTGAGGTCGTACTTATTGATTATAAATCCACAATCTATTCCGAACTGGTCGACGACTTCCATCACTCTTTTTAGATCGCTCAGGCCGGCCGGCGAAGGCTCGGTTACTGCTATAACGTAATCCACGTCTTTCAAGGCCGAAATAACTGGACATCCGATGCCTGCCGCCGCGTCTATAAGCATCAGTTCACCGTTCTTTTCCGCTGCCCTTTGTTTTATCATCTCGACAACTTTACCGGAACCGGCTTCGCCCATCTTCAACTGACCGGCAACCAGAGGAAAGCTGTACTCTGTTTCCATCTCACCGATGGTTGCGTTTTCAACTTTCTCTAAAGTAAATGCGTCCTCAGGACAGACCAGTTCGCAGGCTCCACATCCTTCGCAAAGATATTTGTTAATCTCTGGCATCTCCTTCTCGTAGTTCCAGTTGATGGCGGAAAAGGTGCAGATGTCCTTGCACTTACCACAGGACGTGCATTTTTCAGGATCAAAAGTCGCTTTCTCGTTGGTCGAGACCGTCTCTTCTCTTTCCATTTCTCCACCGCCAAGTATCAGAGACAGATTCGAGGCGTCCACGTCGCAGTCCACGACGACCAGGTCTCTTTTTTCGGCCAGCAAGACCGCGAGGGACGCGGTTATCGAGCTCTTGCCCACACCGCCCTTTCCGGATACAACGGCTATCTTTTTCATTTTATATCACGGACTATTTTCTCTATAGATTCATGTTTTATCGGCTCCCCTTCTGAATAGTTCTTTTCGATCTCCTTGCTATATGGTATCTCTGCAACAACGGGCACCTCGAAGCTTTCTGAAATATTTTCAATCCCGGACTTGTCAGCTATATCGGACCGGTTGATCACTATTTTAGAATCGATATCCAATTTTTCCATCAACTCCAGTATCAGCTCCAGATCATGTTCGCCTAGCGGAGTCGGCTCGGTGACAGCGATTCCCAGATCCACATCCATCAGGGCTGCAATCACCGGGCAGTGCGTCCCGGCGGCCGTGTCAATGATTATGTAGTCGTGCTCCGTCTTCAGGTTTTCTATATAGTCCTTTATCCCGTTGACCACAAGACTCGACTCCTCGACACCGGGTTTCATCTCCCCGGAAATCAAATCTATATCGTCGTCGGTCCCGTAGATCACACCAATCGTCTGTTTCGAAGCGGAGATTGCGCCAACGGGACAGGCAAATTTACAGGCCTGACATCCGGTGCACTGCTCTTCGATCAACATAGGATACTCGTCCCGAACCTGGACAATGGCGTTCTCCTTGCAGACTTCGGAACAGCGCCCGCACTTGGTACAGATCTCGTCGTCGAAGGCAGGTACCATGGTCTCTACGTCTTTGACTTTAACCCTCTCGATATCTAGCAGCAGATGATCGTTGGGACAGTCTACGTCCGCATCGACTAGCAGCACTTCTCCGTATTTGCTCAGCTCAACAGCCAGGGCTGTGGCTACTGTCGATTTGCCTGTTCCTCCCTTGCCGCCTGTAACTGCAATTTTCATATCAATCGGTCCTCCGGAAATTAAACACCTGACCCTTCCGCAAAGAGCGGAAATGGATCAGCTCCTTTTCAAGTTTCTCCGTCAGTTCAAAGCCGCAGCTTTCCACTTCCTCTATGATTTCATCTTCGTCCTCGGCCATCATCCTGCCTATCATTTTACTGAACACCAGTGGTTTGTCGTAATGTGTAGGATAAAGGGAAAGACGACCCTTCTCCTTTAAGATTCTTCTTATCTCCCGATAGAGTTTCTTTCTGTTTTCGATGAGATGGATCACGTCATAAACCAAGACGAAATCAACTACATCGTCGGGCAGGGGAATCTCCAGTTCTCCCTCTGTTTTCAGCCTTTCGATGTTATTCAGTTCAAAGGCCCGACTTCTCTTCTTCAACCTCTCTATTGCCTTGTCTTTCTTGTCGATGGCATAGACCTTTCCCTGTTCACCCACTACTCTAGCAAGTGGTATCGTGTAGTCTCCTTCGCCGCAGCCAAAGTCCAGGACTGTTTGCCCTTCAATCATTCCGATGGACTCGATGAACTCAGGGCCTTTCTCCAGCAGCCATCCTTCTTTCACTGTATCACCTGCAGCTACTTTCTAGGTCGTCGAGAGAAGACATTCCTTCGATTACCTCTTTCACCGTCTTGAACTTGCCTGTCTTTGCTTCGATATCCCTTCTCTTCAGCATTTCAAGAGCTCTTTGTCCCATAGCAAAGGCATAGATTGCATCCACGCTCTCCTCGGCCAACAGCTCGATAGGCAGACAGGTTCCTTCGGGATGGGACTCACATTCTACGCTGTTCAGTTCGTCTTCTTCGGAGTCGTAAATCAGATAGTATTTCGCTCGACCGAAGTGTTCGGCTACCTCAGAATCTTTTCCCTTGTCTTCTACAACCGGAATTCCTATTTTCATTTTATCAATTAATCCTTTTCTCGTGTTGGTTTATCAAGCCTTTGGAGCTCTTCTTTAGAGAAGTTATCGACTATTTCTTTTACAGTCTCGCCCCGGGAACGGTATATCTCGACCAGGTTGTCACGCAACGAATGGAAGGATATCTCGCCCATCTCCTCGGTAACGACCACGTCTATCTTCTCCTTGACGAGTTCGCGAATTAAGTTTAGTCCGGCCCGAACTTCCCTGTCTTTAAACTCGTTTTCTCTCAGTTCCAGTTCCTTTATTTCTTCCTTTTTCTTGTCCAGGTAGACCAGAGTGTGGTAAGGTGCGCGGCCAAAGTGTTCGGAAACCTTAGATTCTTCGCCGTTGCTGTCTTCCACCGGGATTACCAGACGCAACTTGTCGGTCTGATAGGGCTCGATGTGGATCGAAAAGGAGTCGAGCCTCGATATCTTGTCCTTGACCCTCTCCTCAAGTGATTCGGCGATCTCATGGGCCCTCTCCACGTCCACGTATTTTCTGATCATGACAGTAACTTCGCCAAAGATGAACGGTCCGGACCTCCTCAGTTTCAGGTCTGCAAACCCTTCGACTCCGGCCACATCGCCTATCGTACTGATCACTTTCTTCTCTATCTCTTTGCTCGGCGAAATGTCCATCAAACCGTAGACGGAATCCTTGAGGGTCTCAAGTCCGATCTTGAGGACGAGAAGAGCGATGAAGATGGTGACTGCACCTTCTACGTAAGGTACTTTGTAGTAAGAGAGAATGATAGCGATCAAAACTACAACTGATGACAGGACGTCGGCGAAGGACTCCTTGGCGTTGGCTACCAGTGACTGCGAACTGGTTTTCTTGCCGACCTTCATCTGATATCTGGCTATATATCCAGAAATAATGACCGATGAGAGAGCTGCAGCCCCGGCCGCCAGAGGATAAGAAAGCTGGGATACCTCAAATAATTTTGCATAACCCTCTCGTCCAAAGTCTATGGCCACATAAAGTATAAAAAGCGAGACCAGGAAGCTGGCGATCGATTCCGCTTTATAGTATCCGTAAGGAAATCTTTCGTCCGCCTCTCTCTGCGAGATCTTCAGCCCGAACCAGGCCGCGAAGATTGGGAAGATATCTACCGTGGAGTGCAGTGAGTCCGTAATCAGAACTAGACTGCCGGTCATATAGCCAATTATACCCTTGCCGGCGGCGAGAACGATGGTGGCCAGAGTAGTGACTAATGCAGCCTTCTCACGTTTCCGGAGAACTTCTATTTCGCCCATCTTCTCACTCCCATTTGCCGATCATGCGGGCTCCGCATTTCGGACACTTCTCACTAGAACAGGGCCGGCCGCGTTGATGTTCTTTTTCATAGCCACAGCTAGGGCAGATGCACTTGTCAGGTCCTCCGCGACCGCGACCTCGTCCTCTCATTCTATCTACCTCTTCTTCCCATCCCGGGTCCGCCGGTCGCTCCTTCTATCTTATTCAGCTTTCCTTGTCGCAAGGACTGAATGTTTTCTTCTATCGTTTTCTTCAGGTCGGCTTCGTAAACTTCAATTTCCAGGCGGTCCAAGACCCGGAAAGCATTGGGACCGACACGATCGGCTATCACAGCCTGAACTCCTTCATCTCCAACCGATTCTGCGGCGGCGATTCCGGCCCCACCTCTCTGGTTTTCTGCCCCGTTGTTCACGAATTTATTTCCATCCTCCGTATCTACGATCGCAAAGTAAGGGCAGCGGCCGAAGACAGGACTAGGCTTGCTCTTCAGATCCTTTTCAGTTGCGGGAATTGCAATTTTCATCCGATCTACTCCTCGAGTTCTTTCGTTCTTTTCTCAATTTCTTCTAGATCTTTTTTCAGTTCGTTCATTTCTCTCTGGATCGCTTTCTTTTCCTCCTCCAGTACTGCTACTTCGTCTTCTTCATTTGTGATTGGTCTTGGTGCTGGATAGGCAGGTCTAACAGGTCCTCTTCCTCGGTAAAATCTTCTCCGTCCTCTGCCAAATCCACAGCCTCTCGGCCTTCCTTTCGTAAATCCAGGCGTTTCGTAACCGGTACAGTAACCTAGTCCACGTCCGGTCATTGGACCCCTTCCTTCGGGTCCGGTTCCATCTCCTCTTGGCATGATAATCACCTCCTATTTTTTGATTTTTTTCGATAGTGAATGTAGTCAGGCTCCCCGATGCTCAGGGAGCTGCCGGTGACCAAGAACTCGGTCACTTTTTTATGTGCTTTTTTCAGGATTCGGGCAAAGGTCGAACGTGAAACATCCATCCGTTCGGCTGCCTCCTCCTGTGTCATTTCTTCCAGGTGCTTCAGCCGCAAGGCCTCAAGTTCGTCGGAGTTGAGATCTATCTCGTCCAGATTCGCGAGAGGTACACCCTTTGGTTTGAAGATCTCCCAGTTCGGCCTTCCTCGTACCCTGCGTCTTCTCCTCGGTCTCGGCATAATATCAGTTTTGGTTATATGTTCAAAATATTATTAGCGTTTCTAACATATAAAGTTTTGGGTATATGTTCATAACTTTCTTCCGGAAAAGTTTTTATTCTTTCTGTTCTAACTTTAATTGGAATGGTCAGAGAAACGGACATCGGCAATTTCAGATCTCAAGGAATGGACATTCCTTCTTATT
Source organism: Candidatus Aenigmatarchaeota archaeon (assembly GCA_046539285.1). Classification (GTDB taxonomy): domain Archaea; phylum Aenigmatarchaeota; class Aenigmatarchaeia; order PWEA01; family PWEA01; genus JBKHHH01. Next base: position 6,275 of record JBKHHH010000029.1, read on the forward strand.
CACTCCCAGCGCCCCGAGAAAGAAAACCGACTTACGAGGACAGATTACAGAAATCCATCTTGAAAAGAGGTAGAGAAGTGGACCGGGAAATGGAAAAAGAAGTCTCCGCATCTGAAAGTAAGGACAGTTTCTTTGGAGAATTCACGGCTTCGCTTTCTGAAGCGTATTCCTTCCTCTGGAAAAGAGTTAACAAGTTGCGAAGACATCCAGACCAAACCTATGCTATGATTAAAGGGGAAATTCCCTATAAAAGAGGGAAAGTAAAGGAAACAGTTTGCAAGCCTCGGGAAAATTTGGATAAAATTAGATACGAAAGGCTTATCACTGAGACCTATAAAGAACCGAAAGACGTGGCCTGTGTCTCTCTGGGGTTGAAAGAAGGTGAAAATGAAAAAGCGATTGAAATCCTTGAGGAA
>JBKHHH010000030.1:0-6629 GCA_046539285.1 Candidatus Aenigmatarchaeota archaeon
TCCTTCTTTTTTCTTCTCTTCCTTTCTTTTCCTCATCCTTTTTCTGGACACCAGCCCGGAGGCGGGCTATGATGGAGCCGGGATGATAGTTTTCATTTTCCGCCATGCTATCCACTTAGAGTTATTGTTTTTTCTACTTTATCAATTCTTACAGCATTTCGTCCCGAATGAACTTCTCCTTCGACTTCGAATCTGTCCTGAAATCCAGCAAGGCCGACAGTCACTTCTTTACTATCCTGTTCTACCAGAACTCGGTTTTCTGTAACATTGATTAGATAAGGATCGTTTGAAATGGTCCTTGGTATCGATATATTCAGAGTTATGTTTGTTTGACCGGTGCCGAATTTAGTGGACATGGTCTCAATCTTTCCGAGGCTCGAGACAACGCTATAGGCCACTTCTTCCATCTGGTCTTCTTGAGTAAATCCCTGCACTTTGCCGTGGATGGAGGTAAAGGAAAAGTAAATCGATATAGTGATAACTATACCCAGAGAGAAAAGTAGCATCTGTTCAGCAGATAAATACTGGCCCTTGCGGCTTTCAAACATCTTATCAATAATTTATTGGAAGCGAAGGTTGATATTGTTTACATACATCCCAAGACTTTCATTGTAACCGCTCCTGCCTGCTTCCAGGGACGCCGTTACCCTTTGGTTTTCAAAAGAACCTCGGCCTTGGTTGTGTAGATCGATGCGGTAGACCTCATTCTTGCCCTTTATTGTGGTTAGGTTGCGGTAGAATAACTTCATTTCAATTTCATACATATCTTCGATCTGCTCAGAATAAGCTGTGACGATTCCCGCTTCAGAAGTGACCGGTGCTTCCATATTGCTGTTGCCAACAAGATAGACTGTTTTTCCTGTGGCCATCAGCGATCCTGTGGTCTTGAACTTGATGGTTATGTTGTCATGGTCCGGCGGTGTAGCCGATTCAAATTTTAGACTACCCGGGATCTCTCCGTTGACCTGTCTCCTGCCTCCGTTGCGGGCCACCTCTTTAACTGCATCGTTTAGATCCTTGAGGAAGTTTTCTGTCTGACGAAGCTTGGTCCTGTCCTTTTGCTTTTCGATCATCGGCAGGCCCCAGAAGTAGGCCACCGAAACAAGAGAGATCATAATACCGGTGAGAAGTATGGCGCTAACCACTTCGATCTGCCCTTTATCTTTCTTAAGCATCGGGACCACGTGTTAAGAAATTGCCGAAGGACATATTTAAAATTTCCAGCTCTCCGTGGATAAAAATAAGAGAAAAGAGGGCTTAACAATCTGCGACCGTTTCGTCCTCGTTGCCCGGGCTGGTGACAGTTACCGTATCTCCGTTTGAAACGGTTGCTGTTATCTCTGCTGTGCTACCGGCATTTATTGAATCAGTGTTGTTCCCTTCTAAACCCCCATTGACATATACAGAAACGTCTCCACTCGCTAGATCGACGGAGCCTGTGTTTCTGACGTAGACGCTGTCATCACTACAGCTAACAGAATCTATACGTACTGTCTTGGCCATTTTTTCACCCTGTTGCTCTGTTTCATTTCCTACCAGTCCCTGCAGTCCTCCTACAGTACGGTTCATCCAGACAAAGAGACCTCCTAATAAGGAGAGAACTATGAGTAAAAGCATTATCGTCGCAACGATAGGGGTAATACCTTTTTTCATCTCAATACCTCAAATCACTTTTGCCGGCCTTTGTTTAAATAATTAATCTCTCTATGTGTCGCTTTCATTTGTTTCCGCCGCGCTTTATCCTCAGGCGAGGACTCTTGCCGCTCTGTCCGAAGGAACCACCAGAACTTCGTGAGCGGCTACTTGTCCTTTTCTTGAGAGACTTTATCGAGTCAACGATCTCTTCGTTCTTCTCCAGAAGAGCCGAATTCTGCTCGATCAACTTGTCCAGCTTTTCCGCCATCTCTGGTGAAGCTCCGCCGCCCATCTCGGCTCCAGAGCTGCTTTTCAAAACTTCCAGAAACTCGTTCCACTGTTCGGTCACTTCATTGATTTTCTCTGGAATTTTCTCCAGTTCGTTCCTCAGCTCGTTGTCCGCCTTGACGATTTCGTCCACCATGTGCTGGTTAGACTTGACGAGATCCATCAGTTCCCGCATCAGTTCCTCCATGTTGCCGCTCCGTCTATTCTGTTCTACCTCTTCGATTCTCTTCTCAAGCTTGCGGATAGGAGAAAGGGGAACGATCTCGTAGTCTTCGTTTTCCGGCTCGATCTCTATTTCGTCCTCGGACATAGAAAGAAATTCGTCTGTCTTACTTAAATATTTTATCCGAAACGCGGGATAGAGATAAAATAAAAGAAAGAGAGGGTGAGGGAGGAGTTTATCACATTCCTCCTAGCGCGCCAGGTGGCATTCCGCCCATTGCTCCTGCGGGTGGTCCTCCGGCTCCGCCGGATTCACCGCCGCTGCCTCCAAGGTCTCCTGCGGAGACAACGTCGTCGATCCTGAGGATCATTTCAGCGGCTTCTGAGGCGGACTGAATTGCCTGGGTCTTGATGCGCAGCGGCTCGATCACGCCCTGGTCCTTCATGTTGACCGTTTTACCGGTTTCAACGTCTAGTCCATGGTCATTCTTTCCGTTTTCGTGAGCCGAGCGGATCCCGACTAAGGTGTCAATCGGATCCAGGCCTGCGTTTTCGGCCAAGGTTCGTGGAACTACCTCCAGTGCTTCGGCGAAGGCGCGGATCGCGAGCTGTTCTCGTCCGGAATGTGACTGTGCGTAGGACTTCAGCCTCATGGAAAGTCTCTCTTCTACGCAGCCACCACCGGGTACGATCTTCTTTGATTGTAGTGCGGCGACCAGTCCATCGAGCGCGTCCTTCATCGCTCTTTCGACTTCGTCTATCACATGCTCGGTTCCACCGCGGATTAGGATGGATACTGCCTTCGGTGCCTTGCACTCTTTGACGAAGACCATGCTCTCACCGGCGACCTTCTTCTCTTCGATCGATCCTGCTTCACCGAGGTCTGCTTCCGTTATGTCTTCGAGACTGGAGACGATCTTGCCTTCCGTCGCTCTTGCCAGCTTCTCCATGTCACCACTGCTTACTCTCCGTACGGCGACAATGCCTTCTTTGGCCAGGTAGTGTTGAGCGATGTCGTCGATTCCTTTCTGACAGAAAACGACATTGGCACCCGATTCGACGATCTGATCGACCTTCTTCTTCAGCATCTTCTCCTCTTGATCGAGGAAGCTCTCTAGCTGATCAGGTGATGAGATCTGGATTTCGGCACTGGTCTCTGTTTCGTCGACCTCGATGGCCGAGTTGACCAGAGCTATCTTGCCGTTTTTGACCTTTTGCGGCATTCCTGAGTGGACGATTTCCTTGTCGATCAGGAAGCCGTCGATCAGTTCGGTATCTTCAATCCCACCGCCCTGTGCCTTTTCGATTTTGATGTTCTCTTTGTCGATTTCGATTTCGCCATTTGATTTGTCTATGATCGATTTGATGGCATCGACAGCCAGTTCTGCGTAACGGTCGGAAGCCCTCTCGGCTGACTTTCCGGTCATGGCAGTCATGGCCAGCTTCTTCAGAAGTTCGTCGTTCTCTTCAAGGTCCACTTCTTCACCGACCTCGTTCAGTATTTCCAGGGCTTGTTTGGAAGCCATCCGGAAACCACGAGTGATAAGGGTCGGATGGATGTCCTGCTCGAGCAGATCTTCTGCCTTCTTGAGAAGTTCGGAAGCGATGACAACTGCTGTAGTTGTTCCGTCACCGACCTCTTCTTCCTGCGTTTTCGCTACTTCGACCATCATTTTTGCGGCCGGATGTTCGATCTCCATCTCCTCGAGAATGGTCACACCATCGTTGGTGATCACGATGTCGCCGACCGAGTCGACGAGCATCTTGTCCATTCCCTTCGGGCCGAGCGTGGTTCTTACTGTCTCGCCCACAGCCTTTCCGGCGGAGATGTTGTTCATCTGAGCGTCTTTACCGCTCTGTCTTTGTGTGTCTTCACCTAAGATGAAGACGGGTTGCATACCTCTATTCATTTCTAATTCACCTCTTATTTTTGTGTTTGTTTTAGTATTTTTGAGAATCTTTTTCGTTTAGCTTGTAGGGAAATATACTTCCATACACATTTTTAAAAGTTACGGTGGGAAAATGTTTTAGTTCTGAAAGACAAAGAGTCTTCTATGTTCCGACTTGGTGCACACGTATCGATAGCCGGCGGTGTTTCTAAGGCCCCGAAAAGAGAAGCGGATCTCGGCGGCAACTGTGGCCAGATCTTCGTCGGTTCGCCCCGTGGTTGGAAGGTAGGTGAGGTAGACAAGGACGAGGCGGAAAAGTTTAATGATTCATCCCGGAAAAAAGGTATCGAACCCTGGGTAGTTCACAGTACCTATCTGATCAACCTGGCCACGCCTAAGGATGGTCTAGCCAGAAAGTCACTGCGGGCCATGCAGAAGGAGATCGACGCCGCGGCGAAGCTTGGAATACCGTACTACGTCTTCCATCCTGGCGCCCATACGGGGGTCGGTGTCGAGACAGGAATCGACAGTATTTCCAACAGACTTTCAAAACTGGAGATCCCGGACGACGTAAGAGTTCTCCTCGAGAACACGGCCGGGAAGGGAACCACGCTCGGAAAGAAGTTCGCTCAGCTCGGGAAAATGATCAAGAAATCGGACTACGGCTACGATCGTCTCGGTGTCTGCCTTGATACCTGCCACATGTACGCCGGGGGCTACGACTTCACTTCCGAAAGCAAACTGGAAAGACTGTTGGAGGAACTTGACTCCACGATCGGCATCGAGAACTTACATTATCTGCATCTCAACGACTCCAAGCATCCATGTGGATCGGAGAAGGACGAGCATGCGCACATAGGCGAAGGCGAGATCGGCGAGAAAGGATTCCGCCTCTTCATCAACCACGAAAAACTAAGAGACAAGCCGATGGTACTGGAGACGCCCGTTGACGAGAAAGGATTTGAGTGGAATATAAAAAAGCTGAGAGAACTGAGAGACTAGTCTTCCTTTCTCTCCTTTATTATCTTGATCAGTTCCTTTGAATTTTCTATCTTTGTCAGCTCTTCTTCCGATAGTTTCGGCAACTTCTCGGAGTTACTTCCTTCTTCGGTGATCAGAAAGGCAGGTGTTTCACTGACCTCGGAGAACCGTTGGAGGACAGGAGTAATTCGCTCTAGCACCTTTTTATTTCCTTCTTTTCTTGACATGACCGTGTTTTCTTCCCGGGCTATGATCTGAGGCGGAGCCCTTTTCGTATAGTTTATCTTGAAACCGATCTTTTCGAGGTTTTCCTCCACTTGATCCCTGTCCTTGTTGTTTTTTCTTGAAACCTCGACCTTCATTTCGAAGGGATCTACGTCCCGCCCGATTTCATCCTGCAGGACCGTTTCCAGAGCCTCGATCATCGAGTAGACCATCCTCTCCAGACCGCTTTCGTGTTCCGAGATGCTCTTCTGGGAGACGCCGATCCTTTCGGCCAGTTCCTTCTGTGTCATTCCTTCCCTCTTTCTCAAGTCTCTCAGTCTTTCCGGTTTTATTTTCCCGAAAAAGCCCCCTCGGCTGCGAAATCTTTCCGGGTATTCACCATGCATAAGGGATTTGAATGCATTTACTGTTAGTACCGGAAGCCCAAAGCGCTGGTAGACGGCGCCCTCTTCCAGATTCTCCCGCCTTGTCCTTTCTCCGAGGAGGAACGGCGTAGCGGAAAGCGAACGGGAGAGCACCTTTAGATCCCGGGCCTGTTCGCGCTGCAGTGAACCCACGTTCTGGAGTATTTTCAAAAGAAGAAGTTCGTCCCGTTTGGCCGCGAGATCGAAACAGCCGTGGGAGTACTGACACAGTTCGAAGCCTTCGCCGCGAAGAAACTCCTTTATTTCCCCCACAAGTTTCGATTTCATACAAATCTTTTTAATCTGTTAAGAAATAAAAGTTTAAAGAACCAAGACAATTTATTCCTATTCAGGGACCGTGGCTCAGTCGGTTAGAACCTTTTCACGGATAAAAGGTTCATCAAAACCGTGGAGGGCTTGACCAAAGCGTCGGTCTTATAAGACCCCTGCGCAGAAATTAGTTTTGTTGCGTGGTGTAGAAGCCGGAGGTCCGGGGTTCAAATCCCCGCGGTCCCATTATTTATCCACCATAGCTCTTGTCCTGGCTGATCAGGCTCGTCTTTTCTGTAGAAATAATCTCGCCGTCTTCGGCGCTGACTTTGATTACAATTAAGTTCGTTCCCCCGCCGACAAAGACCACGTCCCAGCGGTAGCCGTCTTCGTCCCTTAGTGCAAGCAGTATCTTTGCGTAGCGGCCGCCGAACTCTTCTTCGTGTTTTTCTCTTGCTTTGTCCAGTGCCCCCTGGCCCGTCACTTCTACTTTGTCCAGTTCGACTTTCTTTGTGTTCTTGCGCAGCGGTTCGTCCGTAACGCCCAGCTCCGCGCCGTCTTCTGTTACCTCTACGGCCGTGATCTCATCCTTTCCCTTGGAATAGAAGCCCAGGTTCCAGAGATCTATGTCCTGATCCTTTTCCAGGGTGGTAAAGGCCGAGCAGAAGAAGCCATCTCCGTCCAGTATTTCCTTGATCTCGTCCAGTTTTTTTGCTTCTTCGAGGGCGTCATCAAGTTTCATAAATATTAATTTGTAGTGTATTGTAAAAAGAAT
>JBKHHH010000031.1:0-6428 GCA_046539285.1 Candidatus Aenigmatarchaeota archaeon
GGAGAAAGTTGTTGATACTATTCATACTAGAAATGAGATCTATTCGGGTCCTGAAGTTGAGAGCGGACCGGATCTGGTTGTAGTGCCTAAAAGTGGCTACAACCTACGAGGTAAGATAGGAGGCGAACTGTATGAGGAAAGTCCCTTTCAGGGGATGCACAACCGGAGTGCCTTTCTCTTCGCCTCCGGCCCGATCAAAAAACACATGCCGGAAAAACCGCATGTCGAAGACGTAGCCAAAATGCTAAACAAACAAAATGAGGTGTTAGGATGACAGAATGTCACAATGTTGAGAAAACATGTTGGAATTGTCCTGCTGCAAAGCTAGAGGGAAACGTCGATTTCCGTGGCTGTGGACAGTCAAAGGAAAAACTGAACGACGAAGACAAACAGACATTAATCGAATGTAAAAGAAGGAAAGAACTCGGTCATTTCGAGCCGACGATAAAGTTCGAACAGTGCCCGGAGTGGGAGGAAGGTGATTACGGCTATCAACTCAAGGACATGCGGGTCCTGATCCTCGGTATGGAGGGCTACCTGGGCTGGGCCCTGGCCCTGAAACTGGCCAACCACGGTTTCGAGGTGATGGGCGTGGACAATCACCTGCGGAGAGAAACCGTCTCCGAAAAGGGATCACACAGCATTGTACCCATCGAAGATATGGAGACGAGGCTGGAGGCGGCCAAGGAAGTACTGGGTGTAGACATCGGCTTCGAGGAGATGGACTATACTGACAAGAAAGAATTGGGAAAATTACTCAAAGAGTTTAAACCGGAATCTATCGTCCACTACGCGGAAATACCCTCGGCGCCTTACTCTATGGTCGACGGAGAACACGCCCATAGAGTCCAGGAAAACAATACACTGGGGACACTGAAGCTGCTGTGGGCGATGAAGGAACACTGCCCGGAAGCTTCACTGGTCAAGCTGGGTACGATGGGAGAGTACGGAGCTCCCCTGACCGGACGTCCGTTGTTCGAGGGTGTCTTCCCGGCCGACGCCGCCGTCCAGTGGGAAGGACGTGAATGGTCTTTGGGCGGAGAACTGACACCGAGAAATCCTCCCTCGTTCTACCACGTGAGCAAAGTACAGGACACTTACAACGTCTACGAGGCCTGTAAATACTGGTGGCTACGATCCTACGATATCATGCAGGGAGTTATCTTCGGCGTACACACGGAAGAGGTCTCACAGGATCCGAGGCTGAGGACCAGGCTGGACGTGGACGAGTGGTTCGGTACTGTAATCAACCGTTTCGTCTCTCAAGCCGTTTCCGACGTACCGCTTACTGTCTACGGCAAGGGGGAACAGGCCCGGGGTTTCATCGGGCTGGAAGATGCAATGCAGTGCATGGTCCGGCTGATCAACTCACCACCCGAGCCGGGAGAATATGGAGTCGTCAATCAGGTCTCCGGCGTCTATAAGATCAAGGAACTGGCCGATGCAGTGGCCGACGTGACAAGCGATAGACTGGACAAGGAAGTTAAAATCCAGAGAATTGAAAACCCCAGGGTCGAATCGGACAAACATCCGATCGAGGTCGTATCACGGAACTTGCCGAACGAATTTGGTTTCGAGAGAAAGGTAGAACTGAAGGAGGAGATCGGCCGGATGGTTCAATTACTGAGTAAGGACGATATTCAAGAGAGGATAGAGAAGGTGAAAAAGAAAATCATCCCCGAGACGCAGTGGAGCGGCGAGAAGAAGGAACCGGACATCATCGAGATCTACGAACCCGGAACCAAGGACCACGGCAACTATCAGACTGTGCTCAATACAGGTAGGTGAAAGAATGGAACTGAACGACAACAACTTTGAGGATGAAGTACTGGGAGAGGAAGGGATTGTCTTCGTGGACTTCTGGGGTTCTTGGTGTCTGGCCTGTCAGCAGATGAAGCCAATTATCAAGCAGCTGAAGGAGGAGATCGGCGATCGGGTCAAGATCTGTCACATAAATATTGACAAAAATCGAACGACTGCGGATAGATTTGAAATAGAGGAAACGCCGACACATATCCTCTTTAGAGATGGTGATGTTGTGGAAAGGTTACACGCCTCGAGGACTAAAAACCAGCTCAAGAAAATGATAGAGAAACATATCGACAGGTAGTTGACCGTAAACTACTTCTTAAACGAGGAAAAATTGTTACTGGGTTAATATGAAGAACGTGAAGGAGCAGAACGTGGTCGGTTCAGACTGGGACTGGTTGATCGTTCTGGATGCCTGTCGGTACGATACCTTTGCGAAGATCTATTCCGAATATCTGGAGGGTGAGCTGGAGAAGCGTGAGAGCCCGGCCTCCGCTACCGCGGGCTGGCTGGAGAAGAGCTTCCCTGGTTCCTATGACTACACTTACATATCCCTTTGTGAATAGTTTAGGGATGTCGCTGTCCGAAGTCACGGAAGGCTTTACTTCGGACTGGAATGCAAAGGATCACTTTAAAGAAATCGTGGATGCGTGGGAGATGGACTGGGACGAGGAAACAGGAACCGTGAAGCCGGACGATCTGACGCAGAGGGTCTTGAAGAACCTGGGTAAAGGGAAGACGATAGTCCACTACATGCAGCCGCACATGCCCTATCTAGTCGGGGATGTGGAGATAGAGAACGAAGGACTGGAGAGGGCCAAGAGCAAGTTCGGGGAGAAGAGTTTAGGCAAAAAACTGGAGATTAAAGTTAAGGATCTTCTATATCCGATCTGGAAGAGGCTGGATGTCAAGAAGAGGTTGTGGTTGAAGAAGATTTTCGGTATGAATACAGGAATGGAGGAGTTTATCCTCAAAGGTGGCCGGGAGAAAGTTCTGGAGTACTACGAGGACAACCTGAGACTGGTTCTGGAGTGGGTCGAGAAGCTGCTGCCGAGTTTAGACGGCAAGGTCGTGATCACTTCCGACCACGGTGAGGCCTTCGGTGAGAGCGGCGTCTGGTGGCACGAATACAACTACAGTATTCCTGCTCTGACGGAAGTACCGTGGTTCGTGGTCGATATGGACGAATACAAAGACAAGAAAGAACTGGAAGTAAGGGAAGGGAAAGACGAGAATAGCGAAGAAGAGATCAAGGAGAAACTGGAGGAGTTGGGTTACATTTAAACAAAACTTGAGAGAATTTAACCGTCAAGAAGGGGTTCAAGTACGCTCTTCACTTCTTTTTCTACCTGTGAATATGGGATCAATTTCGATGTCAATCTTTTCAAGTCCTCTTCATATCTCTTTTTCCCGGGTATCTTGCTCCAAGAGATTACTCCGTCGTATTTCTCCTTGATTAGGTCGAAATCTGGTTCATAGTCGTTGTTGATCATAAACCAGACATCGTAGAGGTCTTTACCTTTACTTCTATCGAAGAGAGATATAACCTTCTCGGCGAGAATTTCAACCGGATCCATGATGTAGACTGAAAACGCGTCCGTCGTTTCGGGGTATTCAGACTTGATGAACTTCCATTTCGGTTCCTTGACCAGACCAAGCCTCTTTCCCGCGTCTATTCTAAACTTGTTCCTGCTCTGTTTAGTTCCATTGTATCTCGGGCCTTGAAAGGCTACCTCAGCGGTGAGAGCGTCCTCGAATTTCTCCTTCTTAAGATAATGATTGTTCAGTCCAACGGACTTCAGGTCCTCAAATACCCTTTCTATCTGCTTCCCGAATTTCTCAGGAGTGGTTCTTAACTCAAAGTCAAGGTCCTCACTGAAGCGGTTCAGGCCGAAGACGTACTTGATACATGTTCCACCCTTGAAGACAACATCGTCGTATCTCCGGTAGTAAAAATAAAGAAAGAGTTTGAGGAGATAATCCTTCTCTTGCTGGTAGAGATGAAGATCCGTCTGCCGGGAAATCTTCCTCAGATAGTCCTTGGAAATCATGGATTGGGCACCTCTCCATTGACTATCACTTTCCATTCTTTATTGTACCTATTTTCCTTTCCTCTTCCCGGAACAAGTTTGACGTAGGACTTGGAAATACCCCCCTGGAGCTCGGCGAATCTGTCGAAGGGTAAATCAAGCTTGTCTATCAGGTAACCTGCTCTCGAGACCATTGACTTGTTGCCGAAGTTCAATAGATAGTTTACAAACCTTTCCTCGTGAAGTTCATCCCACGCGTTTACCATACATTTGACAAACTCCTCGAAGCCTCCCACCCTGTCCATCATATAAAGGGAATCAAGGATGACCTTTTCTTTTTCCCCGATCGAGAAGCCGTTCTTCTTGTAGCCGTAAAACCTGTCGCTTTTGAAGGTAGTCGTCTCGATTCTTATTGATTTGTGGTCTATATCTCTCATCTGTTTGGTTGTAATTAACTGGATGGTATTCACCTGTTGATCGGTGAAACCATAATAGGAAAGAGCGGACCAGTGACTGATGTAGGAAGGTTTGATGAGTTCCGTTGCGACCTTATAGCTTCTCTCTTTGATGTCCTCTACCAACACGTAACTATCTCTCTTGATCTTTTCGACGATATTTTTCTTCAGTAAGGACTGGAGAAGATTGTTAACCTTCGCTGTATTCCAGTCGGTAAGGGTTCTAATCTCCTGAAAACTAAAAACTGTGAGGTCGGATCCATCAATTTCATTTAGTAAAAGGGCCTCGTTTTTCGAGAGGTTTTTATAACTCATATACCTTATTAATAGTTTTTGTATTATTTAAGTATATGTTTTATAATGATTCTAGGAGGAATTACTATCAAGAATAAAGGGTTCTGGCAAGCCGTTCGTTGACAGTCAACTTTAGTTTACTACAAGCAGGAAAGGTTTTTGACTTCTTTCGATTTAAATATTTTCTACTTATAAATCTTTCTTATTTATCGAAAGATATTTAAAGATTTGATGTGAATAATGGAAACATGAAGAAAGGTGTGATGGTCTGTCTGAAGCTGATGGAAGGAGAAGAGTTTACCCAGGCCTCACTCTCTGAAAATCTCGGCGTCTCATTGAGTACGGTCAATCGGACGGTGAAAAAACTGGAAAGGATGGGTGCAGTAGATATAAAGACGCGGGGACTTGAGGTCCTGGACAAGGAAAAGATCCTGATGTATCTGGCCTCGATCAGAGATCCCCATAGAGACATAATATACAGGACAAGGGTCGAAAAAGAAGTGATGGAGATAGAAAAAAATATGCCGGGTGGGATCGACTTCACCGCTTATACTGCTTATAGATTGAAATACAACGACGTTCCCGCCGACTACTCGGAGGTTTACGTCTACGCGGATGAAGAAGGTTTAGAGGAAATAAAAACGAGGTTTCCGGAGAAGAAAGGGCCCAAAAACCTGATAGTCCTGAAAAAAGAAATCGGCGTCTCTCCTGCCCTCATCTTTGCCGACCTCTGGAATCTTAGGGAATGGTATTCCAAGGAGTTTGTAGGTGATTTGCGTGACAGAATACTGGAATGAAAATTTGACCGAGGCGAGCTGGAAGAAGCTCCAGGAGATCTCCCAGGAATACGACTTTACTCTGATCGGGGGTTGGGCCGCCTATCTCTGGACGGGTAAAAACAAGTCGAAGGATATAGACATAATAGTTGGTTTTGAGACCCTGGAAAGATTTAAACAGGACTACGAGATGCGAAAAAACGAAAATCTGAAAAAATACGAGATAAAGACGGGAAAGTTTGATATAGATATCTACGTTCCTTACTACTCCGACTTGATTCTCCCGCTCGACGACCTGAAAACTACAAAAATCAAAGGCATAAAAACACTGGCCATCGAAGAGCTTTTGATCCTCAAACAGGATGCAGAAATAGACAGAGGGGGAACTGTGAAGGGAAGAAAGGATAAAATTGATATACTAACCCTTCTTATCCATGGTGATGTCGATCTGAAAAGGTACGGGGAAATAGTTGAAAGATATGAAATAAGTGGATTTAAGGACGAACTGAAAAGGGTCATTATGGAGTTCAAAGACGAGGACATCAAATATACAGGCCTTGGATTTAAAGATTTCAAGGACTGGAAAAAAGAATTTCTTAGTAAAATTAAAGGATAACCCAGAGGCTCTCGAGAAAACTATTAAAGTATCTGGAGAGAAAAATAATCTGTGATAAGATGGGATTTTTGGATAAGTTGTTTGGCAAGAAGAAGGTAGAGAAGAACAAGGAAAAGAAGGAAGAGAAGAAAAAGGACGAGGAAAAGGTCAAGAAAAGGCTGCGCAGTTTAGGTTACCTGGACTGAGTTCTAGATTTATATCTTTCTGATAAGTAGGATTTAAGGGTGGTAAGATAGGCCTAGATAAATGTCATTCACGAATTCTTGGTTACATCTACGAAGAAGGTGAGAAAAGCTATCAAGAACTGATGGGTGAAATGGGTGGTAAAATTCCCGGTATCTACCCGGCAGTAGAGGATCTGGTTGACGTTAAGATACTGGAGAAGGGTTGTCGAGAAGATGTGAATACGTCACACGGCCTTTCCTATCGGATGAACAGTGATGTGAAA
>JBKHHH010000032.1:0-6024 GCA_046539285.1 Candidatus Aenigmatarchaeota archaeon
GCATCAGTTGTTCGCCCTTGATCTCGTTCCAACCGTGTGAGATCCCGTAGTTCTGGCAGAAGTCGCAGCGCATGTTACAGCCGACGGTCGCCAAGGAGAAGGCACGCGAGCCGGGTGCGAAGTTGAAGAACGGTTTCTTTTCGATCGGATCCAGGGCCGAAGAAACTGACTTTCCGTAGACCATGGAGTAGAGGGTCCCGTTGTAGTTCTTGCGAGTGCCGCAGAAACCAACTTCGTCTTCCTCGATCTTGCAGTTCCTCGGGCAGACACCACACTGGACCTTGTTGTCCTCTAACTTATCGTAGATCAGAGTCTCCTTGCTCTTCATTTCTTCGGCATCAACCATAGTCTCCTTTACTCCCTGGAGAAATAAAAAGATTTGATTATCCGAAGAAGGCCAGCATTGCGAAGAGGAAGGTCAGGAAACCGGAGGCCAGATTGAGGATTATTCCGTAGATCGTCGAGGTCAGTAACCACTGTTTTCTCTCTTCCTTGTTTTCCTTTCCGAATATCTTCCAGAAGACGAGGAAGGTGGCTACAGAGTAGACGATGGTCACCGGCAGTAGATACGGTATCGATGACGTCAGGGATATCTGATCCATCGGACCGGAGATTCTGACCGTACCAACTACCAGACTGTAGATCAGAGCAATCAAGAGACTCAAAGCTATAAAGGACGCCTTCTTCCCGAGGTGTAACTTCTCTGCAAAGCTTTTTACTGTCTCTTCTGCTTCCTTGTATTCGCTGAGAAAGACCAGGCAGACCAGACCGGCGATAAGCCCGCCGATCAGACTGGCTAGGATCTCGAGGGAAAGAAAGGTCGTTTCAAACATTTTGATCAATTACCACTGGGGCGGGTTTGTTTTTAAACCTATCTAATAATAATATAAAACTGAACTAGAGAAGATATGTGTGCCGCCGTAGCTCAGCTGGCCGGAAACCGACGTCTTTTGACGTCCATCGGCAAGCGGCTGCCTCGTAGGACACTCATCCGAGAGAGCAGCAGGTCGTGGGTTCAAATCCCACCGGCGGCTCCATTTTCCTCGCAAAATTTCAATTTATTTAAGATTTAGGTTAATATTATCATTTATTATGGTTGATATCGAAGAGCTCGGTGATGAGAGTCAGGTCATCTACGACACTAAACTGGCTATCTATGGGGCCCAGCAGATGAGGGATAGAGAGAAGTTTGTTCTCGGTAGAAAGGAACTTTACGCACTTGCTCATTATCTGGAAAGGGAATCGGAGAATCTCTTCCAGGCTACGCATTTCAAAGAGAGGCCCGGTAGTAAAATGAAGGAAATGAACATGAGGGACAGTATCTCGGCCTCCGAATTTTTTGGAAAAATCGACTCCGAGGTTCCGACGAGAGAGAAGACAGAAGACTTGGATTATCAGGTTCCTCCGGACTACTGTTATTATAGTCTCACGGAAGAGGGGCTGAAAGAGATGGAAGAAATAATCGATCAGTACGAAAAACCTTCTCTGGATAAACTGAACGAGGCGCTCGAAGAACTGGAAGAAGACAGGTCAGAGTTCATCCGCTGGGAGAAGAGAAAGCTCCATGGCGAAGCGATTGATTTTTTCGATAGCATTTCCGATTACTGACATCTCAATTCTCGGTTCTAAATATAAAAGAAAAGATGGATGTTGGGAGTCACTCACCGACGGAAAGTCCTCTGCCTCCCTTCTGTTTCTCGAACTCGATCTCTATCTCCAGTTCGTCGCGGTCCTTGTCTATTTCCACTTCCACCTGTTCTCTGAATGTGAACGGCAACTCCCATTCGTCCGTTGAGATCTTCAGTTCGTTGCCCTGCTCTACTTCGTCGGCCAGCTTTCTCAGAAAGTCGGAGAGGTCGCTACGGTTCATGTAGAACTCCCGGTTGAAATCGCCTTCTACCGTTTTCTTACCTTCTTTCTTGTTGTTGGAAATTTTCATCATTGATCACCTCACTTTTTCAGGGGAGAGTAAAATATATAAAAGTTTTTAGTAATATTATACTTATTATGATCGAGACGATAGGATCCAAGAAGAGACTGGAGATACTGAAGCTCTTGAGCCGCGAGGACAGATACGTATCTGAAATCATGGATCTGGCCAAGATGGACGGCAAGAACGCAAAACATCATCTCGAGAAACTGGAAGAAACAGGTCTTGTCGAAAGCTACAAAAAAGGAAGGAGGAAGTATTACAAGTTAAAAAAAGAGATAAGGTTGGAGATTTTTCCGCCACCTGAGGGCAAGTTTCTGCTCTACACGACTGAAGAATGACTATTCTGTTTCCGGCGACTCGCCTTCTATTACAGCCTTACATCGGCCCTGTATGCACTGACAGCTGCCCTGTCCGCAGTCCATGGTACCCGGCTCGCACTCCATCGTACAAGCCGCGTCGGTACAGTTAGGTGCGAAGTCCTCGTTGACACAGCTACTTGCGTGGCAACACGTCTCCGGGACGCAGTCCGCGTCCGTTTCGCATCTGTATTTTTCGGGTACTTCGCTTTCTGTGTTGATTGCGTAGACGCCGGCACCGATTATCAGTATGAAGGCCAAAAATATAGCAAATTTCATCTTTGAATCCATGTTTTCACCACTGAAAGAAAGGGTTGTTATCTATATAAATTTTGTTTCAGGTCTGAAATTAAGCCTCTTGCTAGAAGTTGAGATGAGAGAAAATCTGATAGAAAACGTAGACGATTCCGGCTGCAGAAGCAAGGCCAAAGACGGCAACGATCCACCAACGATAGGGGACGAATTTCATTTTCGGCGAAGCCAGGAAAAGCGATACCAGGGATGAGAAAAGACAGGCAACTGTTATCTGGAAAAGGAAATCACGGAAAGCCATGTTACTAATTTCTCAGCTTTATTTATCTTTGTTGGGAATAGTTGAACTATGGTCCTGGATGTTTTGATAGTTGACGGTTACGTGGACGAACCCAGCCTTCTGGGCGTCCCTCCTTACCTGGCTCCTCAGCCACGGATGCTGGCCGGTGTCTGCGAGGAACACAATCTCGACTGGGGTTACATCACGGCCGACGAGTATAGAGAAGAACAGCTTCCACTGGCCAGAAAGATCGTGGTCTACGGGGGCGTAACCGTTCCGGGAAACTATCTGAGCGGTACGCCTCTCAGTTCGAGGGAGGCGGAAGAAATAGCCGGCCACTCGGGCGAAACCTTTCTCGGGGGCCCGCTAGCCCGATATCACGATATTAAGGGTTACGACCACTACGCAAAGAAGAATCTATCGGCCTGCCTTTGCGATCATCTTAACGGTGAAGAGAAGGACAGATGGGCTGGTTTGGAAGAAAGGAAGAGGTGGTTGAAAAGAGGAGCTGTGGTGGTCGAGAAACATCCGATGTATCCCGATCCCCTGTTAGCGGAGATCAGGCTCTACCGGGGCTGCGTACGCTACTTCACTGGTGGCTGTTCCTTTTGCTCTGAACCCGACTACGGCAAACCGGAGTTCCGAGAACAGAGAGATGTTGTTGCTGAAATAAAGGAACTTTACGATCTCGGGGTTAGGCATTTCCGCATCGGAGGCCAGTCCTGCACCGTGAGCTACAAGGCAAGGGGGTTGGGAAATACGGAAACACCCGAGCCGCAACCAAAAGAGATTGAAAAACTGTTCGATAAATTATGGGAAAATTGTCCGGAGATAAAGGTACTGCATCTAGACAACGCCAACCCCGCGGTCATTGCTTCACATCCTGACAAGTCGAGGGAAGTTCTGGAGATTTTAAAGGACAATACGACCTCGGGCAATGTACTGGCTCTGGGAATGGAATCGGCCGATCCCGGGGTCATCGAGGCAAGCAATCTGAACTCCGCACCGAAACAGGTCAGAAAGGCGATCGAAATGATTAACGAAGTTGGCAGAGAACGAGGCGAAAACGGAATGCCAAAGCTTCTTCCCGGAATCAATTTTCTCGGCGGTTTAGAGGGCGAGTCGCCGGAAACCTACGAAAAGAACTTCGGATTCCTCAAAGAGCTTCTCAAGGACGATCTCTTATTGAGAAGGATAAACATCCGTCAGGCCATCTCACCCTCCGGTGAAATCGATACAGAGTACAAGAAGGAGTTTCGGGAGTTCAAGAAAAGAGTCAGAAAGCAAATCGATCAGCCGATGCTGAAAAATGTAGTGCCTAAAGGAACAGTCCTCAAGAACGTGTATCTCGAAAAGAGAGACGGCAAGAAAACCTTCGGTCGTCAGATCGGATCTTATCCATTGCTTGTCGGCGTGGAATATCCACTGGAACTGGGAAACTATTACGATATAATAGTCACTGACCACGGCTACAGAAGCATTACTGGCCTTCATCATCCCTTTTATCTAGACAAGGTCAAATTCTCTCAGCTCAAGGCGGTACCCGGGATTGGAGCCGGTCGGGCGGCAAAGATATTCGAGAAACAACCAGACAATAGGAAAGAGCTGAGCGAAATCATCGAAGACAAAGACCAGCTAGAGGAAATACTAAAGTACAGTGAGTTCAGTCGTTGAGGATTCTGTTGATGTCTGACATCACTATGCAAATTGGCTGTAAAAATTTAAACCTGGTCAAGAAATTTGATATAGGATGTTCGATTCCAAACAAGATGACTACGTGGAAGAAATTTTACTTGATATGTATCCATCGAGGAGACGCTTCATCGGTGAATACATACTTTTCTTTATTTTGCTCTCGGGATCGCTTTTGATCCTCTTCGATGTATTTGCATTTCCCTTTGAGGTTAGTTTCATCCAGGCCGACGTACTCATCACTTCACTGTTGTTTTCCTTCGGTCTGATCCCTCTTCTTTATGCGGAAATAAGGCGTCATGTGGAAGACTATGTCATATCAAAGAACGGTGTCTACGAGGACGTCGGCTACTTCGATAAAAGATCGACCAACCTACCCTTTGTCAAGATAGAGAGATGTGAGATAGAGGAGAGCCTCTACGATAGAATACTCAGTATCGGTAACGTTCGAGTTGATGCAGGACAAGACTTCTTCGTAATCAAGGGCGTGGCCCACCCAGAGAAGGTAAGGAATATAATCAGGAATCAGATGTCCGAGGCGATGACGGGAGGAAGACCGGCCGCTCTAAACGACTGATCAGCTAAACTGGTCCGAGATAATCTCGATCTCCTCTTTCTCTGATATGTGCATCAGAACAACCAGTGAGATAACGGTAAACAGAACTAAAAGCCCGGCAGAAATCGGCAGGGAAATAAGCCCACTGCCCATGAGTATATTCTCTAAAAACAGATAGAGAGAAACACCCAGCGGCAGGCTCAAGCCAAAGTAAACCTTGAGACTTATCATAGTTACCATTTCTCTGCCCTGAATAAAAATCTAATTGCTATATCTGTCGTAAATCTCCAGAAACTGTTTCCTGACTTCTTTCTTGGACCGATTGGCATCGATTCTCTCAACTTCACCGCCCATCTCTTCTATCTCTTTCATCCTTTCTCTGTAGCACTGTTTGGACTTCTTTATCCACTCCGGGTCGAAACTATCGGGTCGGTGTTCGCTCTCCTCGTCTTTCCACCTTTTTTTGATGGTTTCGATATCTAGATCCATAAAGACCAAGACCGTGTTCTTGAATACTCTGGGAAAAAATCTCCTCATTGTTTCTTCAAAACGGTAAAAGATGTCGAGCGGAAAATCGTACTCCTCTCTATATTTCTGTCTGAGTTTGATGAAAACAGGACCGGATGGCCAACCACGATCCATTATTATGTTTTTATCTTCGATTTTTCTCGCGATCCGTTCCATGGTTCTGATGTAATGTGTGATGTAGACGATCTCCATTTTCTCCTTTTCTTCGTAGAGATCGGGGTATTTTTTGGAGAAGTTTTTTGCCATCTCATCAAAGAAATCTGTATCTTCAAGTTCGTTTTTAAGGCTCCCGATCAAGTGACTTTTCCCGGAACATTCTGGTCCTTCAAGAATGAAAATTTTTCCCACAGAACCACCTCTAAATTTTTCGTTTTTCCTGTTTAAAACCATTTCTCCGCCGGAGAAAAGATGAAGGATAACAGGTTTT
>JBKHHH010000033.1:0-4387 GCA_046539285.1 Candidatus Aenigmatarchaeota archaeon
CGGCCTTTTACGGGGCGATAATGACGATCCCCGCCTATTTCCTCGGTAAGGAGTTCTCGGACTGGAAAGCCGGGGCGATATCGGCCGCCTTCATGGGAACAATTCCCGCCGCCCTGCGAAGAACAATGGCCGGATTCTACGATACGGACGCACTGGTCCTTTTCTTCACATTATTGACAATGTACTTCATAGCCCGGTCCTTCAAGAAGAGGGACTGGCTTTCCTACAGCCTAACGATAGTCTCCATGGTCCTCTTCAATCTGACCTGGATGCCAGCCTGGTACGTGATGATGCTGGCCATCGGAGCTACCTTCGTCTATCTAGCTGTCTTGACAGTGGTCGGTAAGGAGGAGTGGAAGATCCATGGAAAGAAAAAAGACGTGATGCCCGGGTTTACAAAAAGATTGCACAAATCTATCTCACCGTTCTTGAGTTTGTTCGTGCCTGTTATTGCCATACTGATCATCTCGGTGGTGGCGGCCTGGCTTCTGGGAAGAATGCCCTTTGATACTATACTCAACTACGTGGGCTTCGCGACCTCGCCTTCGCAGCTGCAGATAGTCAACATCTCCGTCGCCGAGCTACAGAACCTGAACATCTTCGGGGGAGCCTGGCAGGAACTTTTCTCCCGGGTTTCCGTAACCTTGGTCTTCTTCCTGGCCGGATCTATACTACTGCTGAAGAGATCGAAGCGGCTCGGAGCACTGCTGTTTACGTGGACTATATTCACTTTCTTCTTCATCACCCGTGGAATCCGTTTCATGCTTATCTTTGCACCGGCCGTATCCGTATCAGCCGGTGTCGCTTTTTCGGAAATATCCCGTAACTTAAAGGAAATGGGCAGTTACGCCCCGATGATTTCCTTTGGCTTCCTGGCTGCACTTCTACTTTCCTTGAGAAGTCCGGGGCTTGGCGTTGCACTAGCGACCGGTCTCGCCATAGTTATGTTCTTCCTCAAGAACGAGGAGAAGATGCCCGAGATCTCAAAGCCGGTTCTGATGGCCACGGCCGTCCTGGCAGTTCTAATTGTAATGTCACAGGGCATACAGCTGGCCTCAGAACAACAGGGCAGTCCTATGTCCAGTGATTGGGAGGAAGCATATGAATGGATGAAATACGAAACAAGTGAAGACGCCGTAATCGGGACCTGGTGGGACCCCGGGCACCGGATCAATGGTATCGCCCAGAGGAGAAACATCGCTGACGGGGCTCACTGTCTGGAGAGGGACTGTGATCCAGGTCTGAACACAAGGATCAGCCATCTGGGTAAGATACTTGTAACAAAGGACGAGGACGAAGCCGTAGAACTGCTGAAGAAGTATCAGGCCGATGCCTCGGAGATATACTGGATTGCATCCCAGGACCTTATTGGAAAATACCAGTGGCCACAGTACTTCGGAACCGGCTGCGAGAGCGGCGACCCGGACTGTCCGCTTTACTCACAGATGAGACTGGAGGACCAGGGACAGGAACAGCTGGTCTATCAGGGCGGAGTGACCTTGCAGTTCCAGAACGACAGTATCGTCCCGGTCTACGAAACGGAGCAAGGTAAGGGGACTTTCTCCCGGATGCTCTACTACGATCAACCGGGACAACTGAAGGAAGAAACCTTTGAAGGTCAGGAATCTGTTGAGGGCACACTCTGGATCCATCCGCAGTATTCGTCCGTAGTCTACATCCCACCCTTCCAGGAAGACTCTGTCTTTACGAAGATGTTCTTCGAAGAGGGCCAGGGGCTGGAACACTTTGAAAAGGCGTTCGAAAACGACTACATGAATATCTACCAGTTGAACGAAACCGCTTCCGAGTAGTTCTAGAAGTCAACCAGTTCTTTGGGCATAGTTGAAAGGAGAATAGCTCCGATCAGAACGTAGATAAAGAAGTTGGCCATTCTTGTCAGAAGTAGAGCCGAAGTGATCGTACTTGTCGATAGAGTCAATAGGGTGCCATAGAGCGAGGCCTGTATCACCTCGTTAGAACCCAAAGCCCCTGGTAGAAAGGTCAGGAGCCCGAGGAGAATACCTGTCGAATAAACGGCGAGAATGACGAGTAAAGGTACGTTTTCTCCAAGGGAGAGGAAAACTGATTTGACCAGTAATCCTACGATCAGCCAGACTAGAATCGAGATGAGGAGCGTTACAGCCAAGGTTCCTGGATTCCTGTACTTCCGGAGCGACTGTCTCAGCTTACCGGAAAACTCCTCGACCCTTGCTTCGAGCTTCTTGACCCTAGGAACGAAGGAAAAGAAGGCGACGAGTCTGTCCAGGAACGGTTCCATCTTACCGGAAAAGATGAGATAGACACCAAAAAATATCACAACCGCGTAAATAACTATCGCTAGATAGAGCCATCTCATCCACGGGGAAGTGATGGGTAGCATCGATAGAGAAACGAGTGAAATTATGGACAGGGCGATTATATCGAAGATTCTCTCGGCCAGGACAGAACCAAGGCCACGACTAAAGCTCTCCCCCTTGATTTTTTTGAGGAAGAGGGGTCGGATCGCGTCACCACTTTTGGCCGGTGAGAGATCGGAGACGGCCATTCCGGCCAGATAATACTTCACCAAAGTGAGAAACCTTACCTCGATCCCAGTTCTCCGCAACAGATAACTCCACCTTCCTGTTCGGACCAGAACACCGAACATCCAAAAACCAAGGGCGAGGCCTACATAGGCCGGATTGGTCTTGGACAGTGTAACTGCTATCTGACCGGGGTCGGAGACGTAGATCAGAGCGGCTATTAGGGAGAACGATATCAGGAAGAGAATAATTCTTTTCTTCATGTTAACCCGGTCAAGTTAACATTTATTTACTTTTCTTTTAATTATTTCGTTATGTCGGTCGCAGCCGTAATTCCTGGTTACAATGAAGAGGATGCCATCGGAGAGGTAATAGAGGACACGAAAGAATACGTGGACGAAGTTATCTACGTCGACGACGGCTCGACGGACAGGACAATGGAAATAGCCCGCGACAGAGACGCACATGTCGTCTCCTACGGGGAGAACGTGGGCAAGGGCTTCGCCCTCCGTATGGGCTTCAAAGTCGCCCTGAAAAGGAACCACGATTCGATCGTAGTTCTGGACTCCGATGGGCAACACGACCCACGATACATTCCACACCTCCTCGAAGCACTCGACGATTCGGACATAGTCATCGGCTCCCGCTACGCTGGACGCTTTTACACGATACCGAGGAACGTCTTAGGCAACTTCGGCCTCAACTTTATAACCAACCTCCTCTCCTACGGGCCGCAGGGACTTCTCCGCCACCAGTGGCTGGGTGACACCCAGTCCGGGCTCCGTGCCTTCACAAGAAAGGCACTGGAAACAATGAACCTGGAGGCCAGGGAGTACGCGATCGAATCCGAGGTGATTTATGAAGCCGCGGTAAATAATTTAAAAGTCAAAGAAATACCTATTAAGGTAGCCGTGCGGGTGAGAGGAATCACGATCCGGGACGGACTGAAAAACGGCCTCTGGATCTTCAAGAAACGGTTCAAACTCTAGCACCACATTCTTTGAAACTAATCGTCTTGTGTTAAATTTATAAAACAGTTGTTCTAATAATAAAACATATGTTCGATAAAAAGAACACAAATAAGGTAGCCGAACTGTTTTTCATGAATCCGGATAGGTCATTCCATCTACGGGAAATATCAAGAAACCTGGGTGTTTCTGTTTCCACGGTTTCCAGAGCTGTCGATGAACTGGAACATGAGGACCTGGTCACAACGGAAAAGGGAGTCACAAAGGAAGTTTCCGCAAACACAACAGAACATTTCAGGGATCTGAAGATATCTTACAATCTGAAAAGTCTGGCAAAATCAGGACTAATTGATACCATAGAGGAAACTTTCCATCCCGAAACTATCGTCCTTTTCGGTAGCTACTCCAGAGGAGAAGATAGTTCTGACAGCGATATAGACATCGCCGTGGTTAACTGTCCGGAGAAGGAGTACGACCTATCCCGGTTCGAATCTGAATTGGAAAGGAATATAAACCTACATAATATTAAACTAGAAAAGACAGGACAAAACTTCAAGAAGACGCTGGCAAACGGCATTGTTTTGAGAGGTTATCTGGACCTATGAAGTCTATTGAAAACTACATCGAAGAGGATAGAATTAAGAAAGTTACCATAGACAAAGGGAAGTCAGAGGGTCTGATGGAAAGAAGTAGAAAGAGATTCAAGGAAACGGAAAAAAGAGATATTTCAGATGAAAATTCGTTCCTAGTTCTCGAAAACGTTTACGAATCGATAAGAGAATCCATCGAATCTCTCATGGCTTTAGAAGGATACAAATCAAGCGACCACGTAGCCACCATAGCCTGGGCGGCTCAGAAGGTTAACCTTGATAAAGCTAAGATAAACAAACTTCATAA
>JBKHHH010000034.1:0-3809 GCA_046539285.1 Candidatus Aenigmatarchaeota archaeon
CGGTCGCCAGTCCGAATTTTTCGATGTTTCCGACCTGCGTTTCCCAGTCTTCAGGACTTCCCCTTGTTTTTATTAGATCATCCGTAATCCCGTACGCCTGTGAAAGCTTCTTGTTTCTCTCCGACTGCATGTGCATCTGCGGCAGTCCGTTTGACATCTGAAAGGAGAGATAGACGATAACTGTGGCAAACAGTAAAAAGGCTATCAGGTACTCTAGACTGAACTGTCCTTTTTTCTGCCCCAGTAAAATAGAAGTCTTCATCATATTATTCCCAAGCTTACGCTGACGATAAAGGCCGTGAACCCGACCCCTATCATAATCAAGGAGTGTCTTATTCCGGAGGGTGCCGAGTTGTTGGATATCTGACCTATAATCAGCCCGGAGAATATAGCTTCTACGAGGATCATCGACAGGAATAGACCTTTGTAGTACCCAGGCACTCCGGATCCGAGGCCAAAGACCTTTGATATTGATATGAAAAAGGAACAGACAAACTTTTCTATACCTGTTGTCGAGGCCAGTGGCATGCAGACACCTCGGCCCAGGGCTATACCGATGCTCTCTCCTTCCCCGGTTGTATTTATCATCTCGGTCATCGGGATCAGAACCTTGGAAAGCATGATAGCAATCCCAACAAACATCAGATAGATAATGTACATAACCATCGAATGCTGCTGCATCTTTGCCTTCTTTTCCTTTTCCATTTCCTTGATTGTCGAGGCGTCGGAGGCAATAGTATCCATTGTGGCTATAACATCGCCACCGCTTTTCTTTGCCTCGATAACTATCTGTATGCTACGCTGAATGAGTTTGCTGTCCTGGGTTCTGTTCTTGAACTTGCCGAAGACGTCTTCGAAGGGCATGTTGAAGGACAGCTGGTTTACCATCTTCTCTATTTCCTCGTTGAGGCTGCCATACTCGTTTTTTGAAGTGCTTTTGACGGCCTGGGGAAGAGTCATACCGCTTTTCTTCGCCTCGACGAGGTCACGGAGGAAGTTAGGAAACTGTTCTTCTAGAGCTTTGGTCCTTCTGTTTTCAGAATACTGGTAGAGTGTATAAGGGATAAAGGAGATCAAGACACCGAAAAGGACGGCGACACCGATCATTCCCGGGTTGTCCGGGAAAGCTATTATAACAATCAGGATCAGCAGTAGGGATATCGCACCAGGAACTCTCTTCAACAGCTTCTCACGGTCCATTTCCTTTAATTTCAGTTTGGCTCTTTCCAACATTTTTATCACGGTTACGATTCAGGTGATATTCCTTTTAGTAGGTAGATGAAACCAATCGATATGCCCGGCAAGAGGAGGAAAACTACTGCAAACTGGGAGAAGACCACGAGACTGCCCATCGCTTCCGAGAGGCCGAAGGCGCTGATAATCGATGTAATTATGATGAAAAATATCGATCCGACGATGACCAGGGTCAGGTAAACCTCGAGGAATGTTGAGAGAGTATTTGAATACTGGTTTAGCTCCCGCCTGTAATCTCTCATGTAGGCCCTGGCCTTCTCGTGCAAGAAGTCCGTTAGATCCCCGCCTGTACGGAGCGTGGTGCTGATGCCCCAGACCAGTTCCTTGAACTTTTCGGAGGGTGATTCTTTGGCTGCCTGAAACAGGGCCTCGATTACGGTCATTCCCAGCATCTCTATATTTCTAACTATTCTTCCTGCTTCCAGGGCTATCTCCGGGTACTCGTTGAAATTGGAAAGTATTTTGAACATCGTCGTCGGCGGTGCCTCGCTTCCCGAGACGGTCGCCATGTAGGTCGTGGCGAAAGGGAGCGAGTAATCTATCTTTTTGGCCCTTTCCTTGGCTTCAAAGGAAGGGAATATATAAAAAACGAAAAATGTCAGGGCGGCCAGGAAGACGCTCATATTTAGAGAAAAGATGACGCCTACAAGTATATCGAAGCTCGGTATCAGATAAGTGATTGCTGTAAGCAGGATGAAGACGAAGACAAAGGCTAGGGCTGAACTGAAGCTTGCCAGGGAGAAATATTCAAGCAGCGAGTAATCGATTCTCGCCTTGATAAGATCCTGTTTTATGTCTTTGAAATGCGAGAGATGTGGTTCTATCCGGTTGGAGAAATACTTTACTGCCTGTCTTTTATACCATAATTTGAAATCCACTTGAGACTACACCATTTCCTCTACTCTTTCCATCAGATTTTCCTTATTGTGATAGTACATACCAATTATTTTACCGATTGAATTTAAGTTCCTGATACTGTTCTGTACCATCCACCGAAGGACCTTCGTTCTGTCCTCCAGGTCTTTTTTCAGTTCCTCTGGGCTCACCGCCCTTTCTTCAGCTATCTCCTTGAGAATTATACTTTTACCTTCCGTGTCTATATTATCGTTCTTCGGATTCCAGGAGAACAGTTTGTTTACGATCGGTATATCTTGCTTTCTATCGTATTTTTCCATTTCGAGTAACTCCTTGACTCTCCTCACGTAGCTACCTCTATGTCTTATCTTGTTGAGGAATACGATCATGTCCAGGTTCTCTATCAGGGAAGGCGGCAGTCCGATCGGCTGCGTTGTCAGTCTGTCAACCAATCTTTCCAGGTTGTCTGAATGTATGGTTGAAAGTCCCGGATGCCCGGTTGCCATCTGCTGGAATAGAACAAAGGCTTCCTTACCCCGGACCTCACCTACAATTATGTAGTCCGGTCGCTGTCGCAATGATTCCTTGAGTAACTTGTACATGTCCACTTCTCCTCTTTCTTGGCCGCCCTTTGAGCTGATTGGTTCTCTTGAGACCTCCGGTATCCAGTGTTCGTGTGGTAGTCGCAGCTCAGGCGTATCCTCAATGGTGACTATCTTCATCTGGGGTCTAATAAACAAGGAAACTACATTTAGCATCGTGGTCTTACCGGTGGCCGTCCCACCTGAAATTAGGACCGACTTCTGGTGTTCCACGGCCATCCAGATATAGGCCAGGGTTCTAGGGTCTATCGTGCCGAATTCTATCAGATCAACAGGAGTCAACGGGTTTTCTGTAAATTTACGGATTGTGAAGTTAGAGCCATGGCGAGCAATATCGGTGCCGAGTGTGGCCTGAAGCCTTGAACCGTCGGGAAGGGCTGCATCGACCATTGGTTTAGCCACGGAGATCGATTTTTCGGCCCGTTGGGCCAGTCTTCTTACAAAGGAGTCCAGGGCCTCGCCGTCGTCGAACTTGATGTTGGTTTCCATTGAACCGAATTCGGGGTTACGGTGCCAGACATAGATTGGGATTCCTGTTCCGTCGCATGATATATCCTCTATGTTTGGGTCCTTCATCAGCGGATCTATCTTACCCAGGCCCAGAAAATCTCTTTCCAGGTAGTATTTCATCGCCTTTTTTCTCACGTCACTCAGGTTGGCACCCATCGACAATAATATCTCTTCTGTCTTTTCTTTGAGCCGACGACTGGCCTTTATTTCACCGAGCCGGTTTAGATCGACATCGAGCCTTTCCTCCAGCGTTTCCTTTATCCTTTTCATCAGTTTCCTGTCTTTGCCGGAGAGGGAAGGCTCGATCACCTTGTAGACAAGGGATCCTTTATTGCTGTTCCAGAAAATGTGGGCGTAGGCGTAAATGTCCTCGTCTTCCTTGGGGGTTCGGGGAACAAGGGAGTAATACTGGTTTATCGCTGCTACCTCAGATTCCTCTTCTTCCTCTATCTTGCCCTTTTCTATCCCTGTCTCCGGTAGTTCGATTCCTTCTTCACTTACTTTCTTCTTCGGTTGACTACTGTCCTGCTGGCGGACTACCTCATTTGGCTCGACTCTCCTCTGAATCGGTTGTGTCGCTTCTTTCCT
>JBKHHH010000035.1:0-3733 GCA_046539285.1 Candidatus Aenigmatarchaeota archaeon
GCCCGGACTCGTGTCTCAGAGTCCGTCTCCGGGCTCCGTCTCTCAACGCCCGTACGGATTATTGGCTTGAGGGTCCGTTACACCCCCAACGACCTAATCCACCGCAGTCCCATCCTCAGGCGCCAGGACATTTCAAGGAAGGAACATTCCAGTATCCTTCCTCTATCAGGTATTAGTCCCAGTTTCCCGGGGTTATCCCTGTCCTGAGGGTAGGTTGACTACGTGTTACTGAGCCGTGTGGCGAGACCCAAGGTCTCACGCCTCGCATGGCTAAGTCGAATCCCGATAGCAGTGACCTCCGGCAGGATCAACCGGAATTTGGAGTTATTTGGAAACAGAGTTTCCTACTTGAAACATCCTATCCGTTTCAAGCTTCCACAATTCAGAAACCACTTCATGTGATTTCTGCCTCGCTTCACACCAACTGAATTTAGCTATCTTGGACTTTCTTGCATCGGAAGAGATCGATTCTCCTCCTCATAATTTTCCCATACCTGGAATACAGGTCATCGCTAGACCGCTTGTCCCGGTCCAAGGCTAAGAAACGCCGGTATGGGCGTCTAAAAATAATTAAAAATGATGTTTAAATATCTTTTGGTAAACACCGAAAAATCGTAACAACAGGCAAAGTGACTCGCCTGCAAATAAATGCTCCCAATCCGAGCGTATTATATATTGTTCTCGAAGCTATATAAAGGTAAAAATTGAGGGCCAGGGCCGGGATTCGAACCCGGGATAGGGGCTCCACAGGCCCCTGTGCTAAACCGCTACACTACCCCAGCCATGTCAATTAACTTTTCTACCTCTTCCACTAAATTTTCAAGTCTTGTAAGGTTTTCATCGCCCGATTCCATCTCCTTGACCGTGACGCTGTCCTTTTCCAGATCCCGTTCGCCGACTATTATAACTATTGGTATCTCTTTTTTGTTGCAGTAGGACAGCTGCGATGATATCGATCTGTCTTTCAGCGACAGTTCAGTTTTAATAAGCTTTCTTCTCAGTTTGTTGGCAATTCCGATCGACTCGCTCCTCACGTCTTCGTTCACAGGAAGGATGTAGACTTCCGTTTCCGTTTTCTTTCCTTCCAGCTTTCCTTCTTCTGTCAGCACGTCGATCAGAGGCTCCACACCAATGGAGAAACCAACGGCCGGTTCTTCGTCACCGCCGTAGATCTCGACCAAATCATCATATCGACCGCCCCCGCCTAAGGATGGATAGTCCTTGTTCTTCAGGGCAACCTCGAATATATTTCCTGTGTAGTATCCCATACCACGAACCAGCGACAGGTCGACCTTGACCTCGTCACCGAAACCATATTTCTTTGCAATCTTCAAAAATTCACGGACTTCTTCGATCCCCTCCTGGCCGATTTCTATGTTCTCCAGTAACTCTTCTGTTTTCTCCAGAACTTCTTCGTTCTTTCCGCTAATCTCAAGGAGCTCGAGTATCTTCGGTATCTTTTCCTCATCGATGCCTCTCTCTTCCAGCTCTTCGGTTACGCCTTCTTTGCCGATTTTTTCCAGCTTGTCTATAGCCCGGAAGGTTTCCTCTACCTTGTCTTCATCAACGCCTGCTTTCCGGATCAGTCCTTCTGATAGTTTTCGGTTGGAAAGTCGGATGATAAAGTCCTTCAGTCCCAGTTCGCGGAAAGCTTCGATTCCTGCTTTGACGCATTCCACGTCCGCCTCCGTTGATTCGACGCCTACAGTGTCTATGTCGGCCTGCCAGAACTCGCGGTACCGTCCTTTTCTCGGCCTTTCATAGCGCCAGACCCGTCCGATGCAGTAGCGCTTGAACGGCTTGGCCAGGTCCTGGTTGTTGGCCATTATCCTACCCAGAGGCACGGTCAAGTCGAAACGTAGCCCGATCTCCCTTCCTCCTTTGTCCTCGAACTTGTAGATCTCCCCGGCCACTTCTTCACCTGACTTCCGGGCCAGTGTCTTGAACTTTTCCAGGGCCGAGCTCTCCAGCGGGTCGAACCCGTATTTCTCGAAGATATCTCTGATTATAGAAAACACATACTTGCGCTTGTTCATCTCCCTGGGAAGGAAGTCTCTTGTTCCCCTTACCTTTTCAAAATCCATAAGAGACACCTCTAGTTAGGCTTGGTTTTCGCGCAGAAAAAGGTTTGGTATAGTTCAGACTGCCCCGGACTTCAATGAACCCGTTCACCTGCCTGACAGTCCATTATAACACCATCTATCAATTGACCGGTCAGTTATTTAAATCTTTTCGAGCGAAAAGATTAAACCTTTCAAGATCAAATAAATTTGTGATAATATGTACACGATAGACGATATCGAGATAAGCTGGCTCGGTCACGCAACAGTCAAGATCGCGGGCCCGAGGACCATTTACATCGACCCCTTCGGCAAGACGATGACCGGCGAGGAAGAAGAAGCGGACGTAATCATAACAACACATTCCCATTTCGACCATTTCGATCCCGATGTAATTGCAGAGATATCAAAGGAAGAAACGGTCGTGGTCGCCAAGGAAGGATGTGAAGTGAAGAAACTGAAGAACAGTTCTCTGGTCATCAACCCGGGCGATGAGATCGAGGTTAAAGACGTCAAGATCAAAGCAGTCCCCGCCCACAATCGGCACCGTTTCCGCGCTCCAGACGAGCCCTATCATCCCAAAGGCGAAGGAATGGGCGTCATCATCGAGATGGAGGGAAAGAAGTTCTACCATGCCGGGGATACGGACTACCTAAACGAGATGAAAGGTCTGAAGATGGAGAAACTGGACGTTGCCTTCCTGCCGATCGGTGGCACCTATACCATGGACGCGGAGGAAGCGGTCAAAGCAGTCAAGAGCATCAGGCCGAAAGTAGTAATTCCCATACACTACAACCTGATCGACGGAACCGAGGCTGACCCCGAATCCTTCAAGGAAAGCGTGGAGAATGTGACCAGTTCCAAAGCTGTCGTTCTAGAAGAGGACTAGATCAGCTCATTATCATCGTTGCATCCCTACGTTTCACCTGAGGCAGTTGCAGAACTTTAATCTTCGTCGTACCATACTTCTTTGATAGCTTCCTCGAGGTTCACTGCAGTGTACGATATTTCTTCCCTGGTCAGTAAAAACGTGATCGCAATAGTTTCCAGTTCTTCGGGCACGAAGTCGGGGTAGTCGTTGTTCAGGTAAAACAGTCCGGTTATAAGATCCTCAAAGAACATCTTCTCTATGGTGCTTTCCTTGATCAGACCCAGATACCCGTGTACGTATTCCTTAGTAAATTCTTCTAATTTTTCGTTGTCCTTGAGTTCCTTGACCGCTTCTATGCGGTCGTCAACGTCCACATCGAAGAAATTCGAGTTTCTTATGATCTCGCTGCTTTCTTTTAGCCTGGAGAGGGTGCTGGCGATGAAGAAATCATATATACCCGAAAGCTTTAATTCGTAAAACTGTGCTTTAGTGCGCTTACCCCTCTTGACAAGGCCTACCTCTCTGAAGTTTTTCAGTATATCCGAAATGGAGCTGGGGTGTGAATCAACCTTCTCTGCTATCTTTTTTGGATAACTTCCTTCTTCCTCTTTGTCGATAGTTCTGAGGACTAGATATGCAATTTTAGAGTCAATAATACTCTTCTTATTGTATGACATGCAATTAGTTTGTATAGTATAGCATATAAACTTGAGGGTATTGATAAATAACAAAACGAGAATAAGGTATTGGTGCGGGGGGCAGGATTCGAACCTACGAAGGTACTAAACCACTAGGTCCTAAG
>JBKHHH010000036.1:0-3681 GCA_046539285.1 Candidatus Aenigmatarchaeota archaeon
TTCACCATTCGTATGTGAGGGAGAACACGATCATCGGTGCCAGTTCACTTTTGACGCCGGGAACCACGACGGAAAAGAACTCCGTCTACTCTGGAAACCCGGCCGAGAAGGTCAGAGATCTGTCACCTGGAGATCGGGAGATCATCACCAAGATGGCTTCAGCCTATGTGCGACTGAAAGGAGAATACGAATAGACAACCGATTTCCCAGTGTTTGAGATATGGGGGTGAACATTTCTGACCTGGTTGAAGTAGAGGAGGCTAGGTTAGACTCTTTTAAAGGCCGCAAGGTCGCACTGGATGCCCTGAACATGCTCTATCAATTTCTCTCAACGATTAGACAGCCGACCGGTGAGCCGCTCAAGGATTCCGAAGGACGTGTAACTTCTCATCTCTCCGGACTTTTCTATCGGACTGCCAAGCTGGTCGAACACGAGATCCAACCCTGCTACGTCTTTGACGGCGAACCACCTGAGTTCAAGTCCAGCGTCAACGAGAAAAGACGCAAGCGAAGAAAGGAAGCCAAAGAGAAATACGAAGAAGCCTTGAAGAAAGGTGATATGGAAGATGCCCAGAAGTACGCCCAGCAATCGTCGAAAATTCAGGACGAGATGATAGACCAATCAAAGGAGTTGCTGGACGCGATGGGAATCCCCTGGGTTCAGGCCCCGTCGGAAGGCGAGGCCCAGGCGGCGAGGATGGCCAAGAATGGTGACGTTTGGGCTGCCGGAAGTCAGGACTTCGATTCCCTGCTCTTCGGAGCACCGGTTCTGCTCCGCAATCTGACTATCACGGGGAAGAGGAAACTCCCGAACAAGGAGAAATATGTCAAGATCAGGCCGGAGAAGATAGACCTGTCCGCTACCCTGCGTAAATTAGATATAGATCATGACCAGCTGATCCTATTAGGAATACTGGTTGGGACCGACTACAATCCTGGTGGTGTGACTGATATCGGCCCAAAGACGGCTTTAAAGCTAGTCAAGGAGCACGGAGATATCCGCTCTCTAGAAGAAAACGTCGACTGGGAATATAAGAACTCCATGGAAAAGATCTTCGACTTCTTCAAAAACCCTCCCCTGGAAAAGGACTATGAGCTCGAGTGGAGACAGCCGGACGAGGAAAAGATCAAGGAGTTTCTCTGTGACAGGCACGATTTCTCGGAGAACAGGATTCAGAAGTCCATCGATCGTCTGAAAAAGGCCAGCGAAGGCGGAACCCAGTCCCGTCTGGACTCGTTCTAAAATCCTTTTTCTCCCTTTAGCGGTACGAAACGATAGCCCTTTTCTTCCTTTACCTTCTCCATTTTTCCGTTCCTTTTTTCTTCTACGGTCATTGCCTGTCCGTATTCGCCGCCGACAGGGGCGACAATTCTTCCACCTTCCTTCAGCTGCTCCCTCCACTCCTCAGGTATTTCGGGACAGGCGGCCGTACAGACGATACCGTCGTAGGGAGCGTATTCTTCCAACCCCGCCGATCCATCACCAACTATTATTTCAACGTTCTCGATGCCCAACTCTTCGAGGCTTTTTCTGGCTCTCCTGGCCAGACTTTCCATTATCTCTGTCGTGTAAACCTTTCTCACGAGTCGGGCTAGAATTGCGGCCTGCCAACCACTGCCGGTTCCGATCTTCAGGATTTTGTCCTTTTCCTCTGGCTGCAGCCACTGGGTCATCTTGGCCACGACGGAAGGCTGGGATATCGTCTGGCCTTGACCGATGGAGAGCGGTGCGTTCATGTAGGCGTGATCCCGGTACATCTTCGGTAGGAAGAGATGACGGGGAGTATTACGGATAGCCTCCTCCAGTCTTTTCTCTGTCAGATCACCCCTCTTTTTTATCACTTCGATCATATTTTCGTTTTTCTCCTCGAAGTCCATAGTTATTTTTTTATTCCAGAAAGAGAAAAGCTTTGCTATGGACATAGAAGATATAGTTGATGAGACCGTTGAGAAGATCAAGGACCTCGAGATCCAGGGAGCCCAGGAGATAGCCGTCGAAAGCCTCGAGGTTCTCAGAGATTACGCCGAGGAAAGAGGTTTCGGCCCCGGTTTCGAGGAAGCCGCCGATCGATTGAAGAACGCGAGACCAACCGGTGTTTCGGCTCATAACTGCATCGAGTACGTCAAAAGGCACGAAAATCTGAAGTCCCTGGAGAGGATTCTCGACTATCTCGACGAGGCAAAGAGAAAAGCGGCAAAAAACGCTGCCGATCTGATCGAAGACGGTGAGGTGATCATGACCCATTGCCATTCCTCCGTCGTAATCGAGTCGTTCAGGAAGGCAAAGGATGATGGTAAAAATTTCACTGTAATCGTCACCGAAACTGAACCTAAACTCCAGGGATTGAAGACGGCCAAGGAGCTAGTTCGAGCGGACATTCCAATTCACTATATAGTTGACTCAGCGGCCGGGTTGTTTATGTGGGCCGCGGACAAGGTCTTCGTCGGCGTGGATGCGGTCAAACCGGACGGAGTTCTAAACAAAATCGGAACCTATCTAATGTCCCTGGCTGCAAAGGAAGACCCGGAAGCAGAGTTCTACTTTTTAGCCACCAAAGACAAGTTTGATTACGACAACTTCTCGGAGATAGAGGAAAGAAGACCGGATGAGATAAGCCATCACGAGGAACTGGAAGATCCCCGCGTGATGATGGAAAATCCTGCTTTCGACCTGACGCCGTGGGCCTGTGTCAATGGGCTGGTCACAGAGGAAGGGATCCTAGAGGAGGAAGAAGTGATAGACTTGATCATCGAAAGATTTGAAATATAGCTAGAGCAATTCCTTTAGTTCGTCCAGGTTTTTTATTCTATGATCCGGTTTATAACTGGATGCATCGTTCTTCGTGGATATCCAAACCGTTTCCATCCCAAACTCCGAGGCCGTCTTGAGATTCTTTAATTTGTCGTCTACGAAACAGCACTCTTCGCTCCTCACTCCTGCTTTTTCGAGAAACAGCTCGTAGATCTTTTTCTCTGGCTTTCTGTATCCACATCTCCCACTTATCACGACAGTTGAAAAGTATTCGCCCAGGGATCTTTTCTTCAGAAGGGGATCGAGCCACGGTTTGGGTAGGTTGGAAAGTATTCCTAATTTTCTATCTTCGAAATAATCCAGAACATCGATCGCATCTTTCTTCAACTTGAGCGAATTGAGAAATTCTCTTTTCACATCTTTTGTCAATCTTTTCCAGAAATGTTCCTGGGGCAGCTCGCCTCTTGAGTACTCCAGATAGACCTTTCTCAGTTCCCTCTCGCCTAGGTTTGGCTCTTCGTCTTCCAATATAGACTGTAGTCTTTCGGTCATCCGACCTTCTTCGAAAAGTGTGCCCATCAGATCGAAGACGATCATAAGTTACTTCTCTCGTTCTCCGTATAAAAACATAATATTTTAAACAAGAAAACATAATTTCGAAGGGTGATATTATGGAATATGTCGATCTAAATTATGAGCCAAAAGAGAACGAACTTATTGCTGAATACTATCTAA
This sequence comes from Candidatus Aenigmatarchaeota archaeon, assembly GCA_046539285.1. GTDB lineage: Archaea > Aenigmatarchaeota > Aenigmatarchaeia > PWEA01 > PWEA01 > JBKHHH01. Next base: position 3,488 of record JBKHHH010000036.1, read on the forward strand.
AACCAAGTGGGAAGATGAGCGCCGAGGAGGCGGCCGGCAACGTGGCCAAGGAGTCCTCGATCGGAACCTGGACTACGATCAGCACGATGAGCCCCGAAATTTCCCGCGAACTCAAACCGCATGTATATTCCATAGACAAGAAAGGCGAAGGAGCTGTGGTCAAGATCGCCTATTCTCAGGAACTGTTCGAGAAG
>JBKHHH010000037.1:0-3576 GCA_046539285.1 Candidatus Aenigmatarchaeota archaeon
CGAAGACCCGTACGGCAGCTGGATCGTCAAAGTTAAGCTGTCCGATCCCTCCGAGCTGGAGGAACTCTTGAGCAGAGAGGAAGCGAAGGAATGGGTCGAAAAAAATTTATGAGGTGTTTTTATGGCAAAATACGAAAAATTGGAAGAAAGATACGACGATCTAATCAAAGGCAAAGGTGTTCCTGTCGGAGTTAAGCTTCTCGAGAAGAAAGAGGAAGCTGGAAGCAAAGTAATGTTCCCCAACAAGGACCTCGGTCTATGCCAGGTTCTGAAAGAAGTCGCGGTCTACGAGAAGACACGTGGAGTTTCCATGGAGAACATGGGCGGCTGTGTCATAGGTTCCCGAGTTCTCGGGTTTGAGGAAATACCCGAAGACCTGAAGGAAAGATGGGTCAAAGGTTTCGGTTACACGGAAGAGAGATTTGATGAGTTGATGGAGAAGACCGAGGTCCTGTCCGTCGGAGACTACGAAGCCGCAGTGATGGCACCGCTTAGAGAGTTCGACAACCTGGAGATGGACCCCGATTCCATAGTCATGGTAACCGACTCCTCGCAGGCTTATCTGCTGTTGCTCGGAGTATTCGATAAAACGGGACAGAAGACGTCGCCGAAGATCAACGGCCACGCAGCCTGTGAAGTTATCGTCCCGGTCGCGGAGAAAGGAGTACCATGGTTGACCGTTCCTTGCGGCGGAGCTAGAAGTATCGCCGGCTCACAGGACGACGAGCTATGGGTCGGTCTGACGACTGAAGATCTGGAAGAAGCCCTCGACAGGATAGAGGAAACTAACCTGGGCTATCCGCCCGGAGTGAACCAGATGCTGGTCTCCGAACCCAATCCAGACCATCCACTGACCGGACTGATCGGAAGGGAAGGTTAGAGCTGAGAGGATGACTTTCAGACTGATAGAGTCGGATCCCGTTGAGAATTCCTACCAGAAAATGGCCATGGACGAAGCTATTCTCCAGGCAGTATCGAAGGGGAAAGTGAAACCAACGTTGAGGTTCTATAGATGGAGCAAGCCAGCCGTGGCCATCGGTTACTTCCAATCCGTCGAGGAAGAAGTGGATAGGGAGAAATGTCGGGAGGACGGCGTGGAGATTTTCCGGAGGATGACCGGCGGTGGAGCCGTCTACAAGGATCCGACGGGAGAGTTGAACTACAGTGTAATCGTTCCCGAAGAGCTATCAGGAATGCCCAGTGATATCGAGGAGTCCTACCGGAAGATCAGTGAGTGTATCATCAGAGCCCTGGAAAAAATCGGCATCGAAGCCGATCATTCCGGGATCAACGACGTGGTTGTCGAAGGGCGAAAGATCTCGGGCAACGCCCAAACCAGAAAGAGAGGAGTTCTTCTTCAACACGGAACCTTGCTTCTTGATTTCGAGCCTGAAAAGATGGTAAGGTATCTCAAGATCTCGGAAGAGAAGTCCAAGGATAAGATCGCTTCCGGTCTCGAGGGCCGTGTTACCACCCTCAAGGAGAGGAGGCCTGGTTTGACAAGGGAAGAGGTGGAAAAGGTTTTGAAAGAAGGTTTTTCTGAGGAACTAAGTCAAGAGATAGAGAAAGGTGAGCTTACGGACTGGGAGAAAGAAAAGGCCCGGGAGCTCTATAGAGAAAAATATTCCACGGAAGAGTGGAACTTCATGAGGTGAAGAGATGGAACATATCGATTACAAGGTCCCGGGTGGGAAGCTCATTCGCCTCGGTGTTGAGGTCCGGGACGATACTATAGAAAAAGTAGAGATTCATGGAGATTTCTTCGTCCACCCGGAAAGCGGTCTAGAAAAGATAGAGAGTTCACTGAAAGGCATGGAAGTGAATAAAGTAGAAGAAAAGATCGAGAAGCTCCTGGAAAGGGAGGAACTGAAGATCGTTGGTTTTGAACCAAAGGATCTCCAGGAAGCGATCGAAAGGGCGAAGAGTTAATCTTCCCACTCTTTTTTTATCTTAGGTAGAAATATATCTTATGGCATTGAATTTTCCAAGTATCCTTGAAATGGTCTTTGTTTTTGTAATTCTACCCGCCTTGGGTTTTCTACTGGCTTACGGGTTAATTTTATGGAGGGAAGAAGCAAGAAAATATGTTCAGGGACTTGCCTTGGTCTATTTTGTTTATTTTTCCTTGATCTGGCTAGCTTTGGATCCAAGCTGGAGATCGACACCCGTTCTAAACATCCCCTTGGGTAATAGTCCTGTTATGTTGATAGTCTATACGATGTTCGGGGTCGGTCTTCTCTTGGGAGGATTTTTCGATAAAATCAAGGAGTTTTGTAATTCCCTGAATCATAGTTCGTAAAGTTCCTCGAGTGGGATCTCTTGACCTTCAGGTAATCTTTCTTTCTTTACTTCGTCATTCTTTCTGTAGAGCCTGTAGGCGCTGCCGCCATCTTCTTTGGCCAGAACCTTGTAGCTGTCATCCTTGAACTCTATCGCGCATCCATTTTCTACGGCAATTCCGATTTCAGATTGTTCTTTCATGAAATCTGGGAAATCTTTCCTCCTTTCTTCTCCGCCGATGACAACTATATCCGACACATTATCACATACCATTATTTCGACTAAAGATTAAAGTTTGTTGAAAAAATCTTCCAGACTTTCCTTGGTTTCTTCGAACTGCTTCAGGTGATGTAGTTCGACGGCTACTTTGTCATTACTTCAGGTTATGGAGGTATTCGTCCAGGTTTTCAGTGTCAGAGTAGATGTCCAGAACTGTTTTTACGTCTTCCTTGTAGCCTATCGGATCGAAACCCCAGTCTTTGAGGTTTTCCAGAACGTCCATGACGTCGTCCTTGTCGCGAAAGTCCTTGGTATAGACGCAGATCACGTGATTTCTTTTCGATACGTCAGGCGATTCACGTCTATTCTTGTGAAAATTGTCCGACTGGATGCGGCTGGAGACCTTCGCATAGTTTGGCTTCTCCACGCTTCGCATCATCTCTTTGAGTATCGTCCACTCGTTGTCTATGTCCTTCCTTGGATACTCCAGAACCCATTTCCCAGAGAGAACTTCGTACTTCTCGGCGATCTCTTCGACCTGTTTCCGGTCCAGGTCTTCTATATCTATATCTTCCGATTTCACACCTTCTATATCGTAGGTTCTGTTTTTTGAAACCGGTTCTCCGTAGTATATCCAATCGGCTCTGTCCTCCAGACTAGGATATTTGGCTTCTTCGTCGGCTATAATGGTCTCATCTGGCATATTATCATTTTAGATAATGGTAAGAAATTTTAAATATCTATGAACAGTCCTGGCCCGTCGCAACCTTCCAGGAAAGCTGCAGCCGTTAAAGAGTTAAATAAATTCAAGTTAAAAAATAACGTATGAAACGCCTCGTACTTCTAGTTTTACTGCTTTGGATTCTTTCCGTTCCAGGAGCAGTCGCCGCGGAGAGTCACGAGGCTACCTTTGAGATCAAGGAGGGAAGTGTCGAGGTAAACGAGAAACTTTTGCTTGATAATCATACCGGAGAGCTGAGGTTCTTTATGCCTAGAGACGCTTACAATATTCACACAGAGGTGGATGGAGGTTCGACGACCTTTGACCTTGTGAATGGCGATAACCATAGGTTGGCG
>JBKHHH010000038.1:0-3325 GCA_046539285.1 Candidatus Aenigmatarchaeota archaeon
CGACGATAGAAGTGTCATGATGCCCCTTGACACTGCCCGTGAACTCTTTAACAAAGATGATGAGGTTTCTGCGATCTATGTCGATACGGAAGATACCTTCGATGTAAACGAAGTGGCCGAGGACATAGAGGACAGGCTGGAGGATGAAAGAGGTGAGAAGGACTTTACGGTTCAAACTATGGAGCAGGTCCAGGCATCGGTGAACAATATTTTAGGCATGGTTCAGGCTCTCTTCCTCGGCGTCGCCGGCATCTCCATCCTGGTCGGTGGGGTTGGTGTGATGAATACCATGTATACCTCCGTTCTGGAAAAGACAAGAGAAATTGGAATCATGAAGGCGGTCGGGGCCCGAAACTCACATATAATGATACTTTTCCTCTTTGAATCAGGGATGATGGGACTGATCGGTGGCGTATTGGGTGTCGGTTTTGGCCTGGGTTTGGCCAAAGTAGCCGAGTTCTTCATTCAGCAGTCCTTCGGTCTTGGAATGTTGGAGGCTGCAGTTACACCGGAATTGATTCTCGGTGCTCTCGGATTCTCCTTCGGCATCGGAACATTAAGTGGTCTCTTCCCGGCCAGGAAGGCTTCAAGGCTTAACCCGGTCGACGCCCTCCGTTACGAGTGATCACTCGAGAATCTCTTGGTCTTCTTTCGTTTCCAGTTGCTCCTTGATCTTTTCGCCAGTTTTCTCACCAAGCACTTCCTTTATCTTGGCCAGCGGAGCCGAGCGCAGTTTAGACAGGGAATCGTAGCCGTTCTTGTAGAGTCTGCGGGCACGGACGCGGCCGATTCCTTTCAACTTGACCAGTGGTAGCAGTTCTTCCTTGATCCCGTACTTGAGACGGAGTCTTAGCTTACGTATTGGCTCCAGTTTGTCCTTGTAGTTCAGAAGCCGGGCCAGTTCCTGCGACGAGTACAACAGCCAGTCGGCTGTCTCCCTCTTGCCGCGTAGTCCACCGGGCGTTTCGCCGTAGCGGCTCATCAGTTCGTCCTCGCCTTTTTCTCGCAACCAGTCCTTGAGCATCAGCGAGGTCTTTATAGCGGCAAGGAAGTTCTCGTAGTCCAGGTCCCAGGGCGAAGGAACCGGCGTGAGCAGTCTGTCCTCACGCTTGGCCAGCTCGTCCTGCATCTCGTCGAAGTCACCGCTTTTCAGACGGAGGTTTCTCATCTCCTTGGTATTGGTGATCATGACCAGCAGCCCGAAGGCAGTCACCTTCTGTTGGCTTTCGATTCCTTCGATCAGACGTGCGGCGGAGTCGGGGTCCAGGTACAACTCTGAGACCTTCTTGCCGATGCGTGTCGGCTTGAGCTCCTTCTCTTCCCAGGTTATGAACCGTTGTTTCTCCAGCTTCTTCAGTATCCGTCGCACCTTTCTTTCGACTTTGCTCGTGTCACCGTACTGGTGGGCGAAGAACGTCTTGGACAGGAAGTCGCGTAGCTCGTCTGTATCTCTCGTAACTTCTGATGCGATCAGAGATAATATGTGCGTACGCAGGACCGGTTCCACGGACAGTTTGGAGTAGATTTCTTCCGCGTCTTGGTCGATGAACTTCTCCTTCAACTTTTCCGCGTCGCTCTCATTTTTACCGACCAGTATTGCCTCACCCTCCGAGTCGTAGTCCGGCCGTCCGGCCCGACCGGTCATCTGTTGATATTCTAGAACGGGGATGTACTGCATGCCTTTGTCCGGGTAGTATCGCTTGGCGTCGCGGATCAAAACTCTGTAGGCGGGGAGGTTTACACCCGCGGCCAGTGTCGGTGTGGCTGAGATTATGTGAATAAGTTTGTCCTTGAAGGCGTCTTCGATCAGGTTTCTCTGTCCCGAAGCCAGTCCTGCATGGTGAAAGGCCGTTCCGTTTCGCACGCAGCGGGCCAGTCGCTTGCACTGCTTCGTAGGTTTCGAGGGGACGTTGAGTATGTCCTCGGCCAGTTCGTCCAGTTTTTCCTTGTCTTCTTCCGATAGGTGTTTATTTATCTTTCTTCCTGCCTTCTCGGCGATGGATTCGACATTACGTCGCGTTGCACCGAAGATCAGGGCCTGTTTATTTATGTTCAGGGTCTGATCCGCTATAATCAATTCCCCTTTACCTTTCTTGTCCAGGCTCAGGTTGTCCTTTTCCATGAACCAGATATCTTCGCCGTTGTAGACACCTTCATGGAGCTCGACCGGCCTGTAATCAGATGTGACAAGTTCCGCATCGAGCCATCCGGCGATTTCGCCTGCGTTGGATATCGTGGCCGAAAGTCCGAGAATCTGCGAGTCCGTGATCTGCCTCAGTCTTGTCAGCGTTACCTCCAGTGTCGGGCCCCGGTTTTCGTCGTTCAGCAAGTGTATCTCGTCCGAGACGACAAGTCCGATCTCGTCGACCCAGCTTGGACTGTGTCTTAGGATCGAGTCCATCTTTTCTGAGGTAGTGATTATCAAATCGTAGTTTCCCAGCCAGGAGGACGATGAATCGTAGTCTCCGACGGAGACGACCACTTTCATACCCAGGTCTTCGTACTTCTTGAAGTCGTTGTATTTCTCCTGGGCCAGAGCCCGGAGGGGGACGATGTAGACGCATTTCTTGTTCTCCTGGAGGACCTTCTCCAGGAAAGCAAGTTCCGAGATCAACGTCTTTCCTGAGGCTGTAGGCGAAGCGACGACCATCGATTTCCCGTCGAGGACGCCGGCTTCCATGGCCTTCTGTTGCGGCGGATTCAGCTTCTCTATCCCGCGGTTCAGGAACTTGTTCTTGATCTCGGAGGACAGATCTAGAGACCCGACTTTCATACCATGAAGTTATGAGATTAAGTCTTAAAAAGTCTAAATAGGCTTAGAAATCAAAAAGAAAAAGAAATGGTTTATCTGGTGTTATATTTTTCAACGAGGACTTTGTTCAGTTCCTTTGAAACCTGTCCTTCATTCTGTTTTTCATGACTATCTATTTCACCTAACTCACGGCCCTCTACAACAGGTTCCTTTGTACCGCCGATCTCTCTGACACCGATGTCAATTCTCTGAAAATCTTTGTTGTTCCCATATTCAATATCAAGGGTTCCATCCTCGTATCCGCCTTTGTCGGTTATAACACCAGTTCCCGCAGTAAATTCAACTTCGTCAAATTTCTCTTCCAGCTCTTCTATTGTCTTTTCCATCGTGTTCCTGTAGCTTTCTCCGTGAGTCTTTTCTGCGAATCCCAGACTAGAGTATTCTTTTGAAGTTTCTTCCTCTGAATTGAAACGTTCCATAATTTTATCCTTAAATCCCATTATTTATCACCAACAAGTAATTAATTATTTTCCAGATATATAAAAGTTAGGGTTAATTGTAACTATCAAGTAG
>JBKHHH010000039.1:0-3298 GCA_046539285.1 Candidatus Aenigmatarchaeota archaeon
AATAAAGGAACTGGAGAGCAGAGACCTGAGAAAAGAGATAAGGAGAAAGCTGGAAAGAAAGAAGGGCGAAGTCAGAGAACTCGAGGAGAAGTTAGATCACAATATAAAGGAAAAGAAAAAAATCAACGAGAAGATAAAGGATAAGCTGGAAAAAATAGAACAGGAAACAGAAAAGCTACTGCCCGTCGAACTCGATCTGGAAAGGTAGATTTCTTAGGAACCGATCTAGAGCAAAATAATTTATTTCTTGAGTTAAATTTCAATACGATGGAGATCGAAAAGGCACTTTCTGTCGACGAAATCTACGAGAAAGTCAGAGACTACGATCTCGTCCTGACCGTGGACGCACCTCTGGCCGATGCACTGAACGCAAGGCTCGAGGAACCGAGACTGGGGACGTTTGCCACAACACCGAAAAAGCTGACCTACCGTAGAAGCAGAAAGGATCTACTCGACAGAAAGGGACTGTTCCTAAAAATAATCAGAGAAACCGATCTGACCTGGAAACAGGCCTCCTACCTCCTGAAGAACGCAATCGACTGCTGGCAGGAAACCGGAGAGCTAAGAAGAATACTGGGCTACGAGAACTTCGACAGTGAGGAGATGAAGGAGGTGATCAGGATCATTGAGGACACAGAGAATATCTTCAGCGCAATGGAAGACTTCTCGCTGGAAGAGGAAAACGTGGCGGTGGTCGGGCTCTACCGCTTTAACGAACTGGACAGAAAGGTCCTCCCGGAAAGCTATGGAAGAATCGACTTCTTGACAGGGGGAAAGGAGGAAATCGAAAAGTTCCGCGTCTTCGAATCGGCCACCGACATAATTCAGACCCTGAGAAACAATATCAATCTGAACAATGCAGATGAGATCGCTGTCTTCGTCGACCCGGAGAGCGAATACCAGCCGCTTCTCGAATCGGCCTTCAGCGCTGAAGGTGTTCCCTATATGGTTCAAAGGGATCTTTCGGAATCCGAAGAGCTGAGGACCTTTCTCCTTCTCCTCCGCTCGGGGCTGTCGGACGAATGGTTGAGGCTGAGGGACGTTCAGCCCCTGCTCAGACGGTTCGAGGTCAACATTCCCGTCGCGGACAACAGGAAGTTCATCCGGGACCTGGACAGGGAAGGTGTGGAGGCTCTGAAAGAGCTACTGTCGGAAGTAGAGGAGAGGAGCTTTGCAGAGATGCTTGAAATCTACGAGGAGAGAACGGGCGCCGAACTGAAAGAAGTGAGAAAAACTCTCGAGGACATCGACCTTCTCGAAAAAGAAATAAATCAGGAACAGGTCAACCGCCTCGAATACTACCTCGAATCCTTCGAACTCAAAGAAGGGTCCGGAAAGGGAGGCGTCCTCTTTGCTTCACCGAAGTCGGTTTCCTACATCGACAGACCGATCGTGTTCTACCTCGGCCTGACCTCCCAATGGGACAAGGACATCCCAGGGAAGCCGTGGATCGACCAGGAGGAAAGGGAGGAGAAAAACAAAAAGGACTTCCAGACCGTGATCCAGAACGGACAGGATCAGTACTACCTTGTCCAGGACAAGAGCTTCAACCAAAAAGTCACGCCCTGCTTCTACTTCAACGAGATTCTCGACGAGGACTTCGAGTCCTTTTCCGACCTTCCCCACGAAAGATACCAGGCCGGACGAACCGAAAGTAAAACCGGTTTCGAGAAGGAGGACAGGGACGTGAAGATCGACAGGTTCAAGTTCTTTAGCCAGTCCAGTCTCAACCTGTTTGTTCGCTGTCCAAGGGACTACTTCTTCTCCCGTCTTGTCAGCGATATCGACGAAGAATGGTTGAAGAGAGGTAACCTGTACCACGACTTTGCGGAGTTCTACGTCAACCATCCTGACTTCGTGGAAGAGAAGGGCTGGGATGCCTTTCTGGAAGTTATGATCGGGGAGATAAGCTCGCTGGTCGACGACTTCCGACTGAAACTGCTCAAGACCGAGTTCCTGATCGGGCTTAAAAACATAAAGAAATACCTGGATGAATCCGATTACAGTGAAAAATCGTGGAAAGAGTTTGAAAAGAGAGATAGAAAAAATATATTTGCTAAAAGATTCAACAAAGACATCTCATTCAATATAACCGAAATATGGTTTGAAAACAGTGAAATAGGCGCAAAAGGCAAGATAGATCTTCTTGAAAGCGAAAGGAGCGTCGTTGATTATAAAAGCGGCAGTAAAAAGTCGAAAAGAAATATAGTGCGCAGTTCTAACGTGGATCTCTTCGAAGACAGCCCTAACTTCCAGGCCATCCTCTATCTGACAGCTTTGAGGAGAGTGAACCCAGGTGAAAAGCTTAGCTTCACCTTCTACCACTTCCTCGAGAACATCGGCGACGTGGTCTCGGGCGAAGAAGAGCTTGAGGACAACATCGTCACGGTCAACTACTATCCCAAGGACTTTTCGGGAAAAATCGCGGACAGAGAGATCTTTGAAATGCTGATAGAAGGGGTGAGTGAGTCCAATTCACGCCGGAAGACCCTGGAGAAGCTGGGCTATCCAAAGTACCGAGAAATAATGAAAAAGGGAGAAAAGCCATCCTTTTACGAAAAAGAAGATGCCCTGGAGTCCGATTTCGCCGTAAAGATGATAAAAAGAGCGAAAAGTATTGTTGGAGACTACAAATACGTGGAAAAGGGCTGTAGAAGTGCTCTGCGTAAGTTGATCCGCTTCCGCAAGGAGAACTACTTCAAAGAGGATCTGGATAGATTTGAGGAGTTTCTTCAGGAGCAGATCGCCCTGATCAATAGATACAAAAAGACGAGATTCCCGGTCGGCGACATCGACCTGGATAAAACCGAATTCAGAGATCTGATACTTTATGACGAATAACAGTCCCAATCCGGAACAGAAAGAGCTTATAGAAAGCAAAGAAGGAATCTACCTAGTCGACGCCGGGGCCGGAACGGGTAAAACCTTCACCATCACGAGAAGATATGCAAACATACTCGAGGAAGAGGACGTCGAACCGGATGATATACTTCTGATCACCTTTACCAACAACGCGGCCGATCAGATGCAGGAGAGGATCATCAACCACTGCAGCTACGAGGTCTCCGAACTCAAAAACGCCCCGATCAGCACCTTCCACAGCCTCTGCCGAAAGATACTCGAAAAACATGGCTTCTCGGCCCCAAAGATCCTGGGCATCGACGACGAGATCTCGAGGGTACAGGTCATGGAAAACCAGGTCCTGGAAAGACAGGAGTTCCGTAACTTCATCAACGACTTCATCGAAGACCATCCCGAATACCGAGACTTTTACCGGATACTGGGAGAAAAGGAAGAA
>JBKHHH010000040.1:0-3185 GCA_046539285.1 Candidatus Aenigmatarchaeota archaeon
AAGTATAAAGTATATAAAGATCTGAGGGACAAAGGATTTTTAGTCAGGGCTGGTTTCAAGTTTGGAACACATTTTAGGGTCTACGATCGTGGAGTTGAACTGAAGAAAGGTGCCAAGAGTCCCGACGAACACACGAAATGGGTCGTCCACGCCGTTCCCAAGGACTTCGCCTGGTCCTATCCGGAGCTATCGAGGTTCATAAGACTGGCTCTGAACATAAGATCAAAACCCACGTTGGCTCTCGTCAACAAAGACAAAAAATATTACCGTATGGTGAGGATTAAACCATGAAAATAGATGACTTGACTGCAAAAAATGTTGCAAGTAAAGATTACTTTTCTGTTTCCCCTGACGACGAAGTAAGAAAAATACTACCGCGTTTTCAAAAAGAAGATATAATAGCTGTGCCTGTTCTCGAGGACGGCAAGTTCAAGGCGATAATCACCTGGAGAAAGATACTTCGGAAATCAGCACCACCGAGGACAAAGGTCAGCAAACTGATGCATACAACGGCCAAACTACAGGGCGATGAAAATATGCCCGATATTGCTGAAAAGATGCTAGAGATCGGTGAGAGGGCGATGCCTGTCTTCGAAGGAGACGAACTGGTCGGTATGATAACCCAGAAGGAAATCATCGGCGCTGTAGCCAAGGACGAGGAGTTTTCGGAAAAGAAGGTCGTGGAGTTCTGTTCCGAGGTAGTATCGATAGATGAAGGTGAAAACATCGGCAGAGCACGTGCACTGATGCGCGAAAACCACTTTGCAAGGCTGCCGATAGTCGACGAAAATGGTGAGCTGGCTGGTTCCGTAGATGTCTCCGGTATAATCAAAACCTTTCACGCCGAGAAGGCGATGCAGCTCGGTGAAGCAAAGGGAGATGCGTTACCGGAGAGGGAATCCCCGGTCACTGCTATAATGAACCACAGTCCTCTGACAGTTGATCCCGACGAAAACCTCAAGGACGTCGCAAAAAAGATGATTGAAAAGGGCAGTCTCTACGCAATCGTCGTCAAGGACAGCAAACCGATTGGGATAATCACGCCCAAGGACATCCTGGAGCTGGTCGCAGCTCGCAAGGAAGAAAAGGGCGCCTACGTTCAGATAGCAGGAGCCAGGGACCTTGGTGAATTCGAGAAGACAAAGATACTCGACCTTGCCGAGAGAACAGTTCGCAAGGCAGGAAGGATTTTCAGAGATGTGGAAAATCTAATTGTTCACATCAAGCAGCAGAACAGCGAAGGAAGCCAGACCCAGTATATGGTCAAGGCAAGGATATTCACTTCCCAGGGACTTTTCATTGCCAGAGAGGACTGGAACTGGGAACTGATCGACTCTGTCAACAACTGCCTGTCCACACTGGAAAAGAGATTCACAAAGGAACATGAGAAGAACATTGACGCCAGCAGAAAGAGAGGCTCTTGATTATTTCATTTCTGAAAAGGATTTGCCCCGATTCAACATCTCGTCCAGGCAGTCCTCTAGTTCTTCGACCGAAACTCTGATCTGATCTGTCGAATCGCGGTCTCTAATGGTCAGAGTATCCTCCTCAAGAGTATCGAAGTCGATGGTTAAGCAGAACTTGGTGCCTATCTCGTCCTGCCTTGCATACCTCTTGCCAATCGATCCGGACTCGTCGTAGAAGACATCGAATTTGTCCTGTAGTAGGCCAAAGACCTTCTGTGCCTTCTCGGGAAGGCCTTTCTTCTTCATCAACGGAAAAACTGCGATCTCGTAGGGTGCCACCTCTCTCGGTAGAGACAGAAACGTTCTATCCTCGTCCTCCAGGTTCAGTTCAAGCAGAGAGTAAAAACAGCGGTCGATGCCAAAGGAGAGTTCGAGGACATGGGGAACGAACTTCTCGCCTCTATAGTGTATCCTCTGATCCTTGTCGCTATCTTCACCGTGGGCCTTTAGATCGTGGTCCGTTCTATAGTGAATGCCGGCCACTTCACCAAAACCACCAAAGGCCTCAACATCCAGTTCTATGTCCCAGTGGTATCGGTTGTAGAAAGACCTTTCTTCCTCGGAAAGTTCGCGGAAACGGAACTTGTCTCTCGGCAGACCGAGTTGTTCCAAAAAGAACTTCTGAATTCTGGCCATCCAGTAGACATATCTTTCCGGTAGATCGAGTTCTTCTGCTCTCTTTTCCCTGACCTCATCTTCGCCGACGGGAAGTAACCTTAGATCGTAGTCCTCTACTTCATCAAATTTATCGTGCTCATCCATCCATTCTTCTTTGAGAAAGATCTGGAGTTCCGCCTGTGTGAACTCCCTGGTCCGATAGACACCTTTGCGGGGCGAGATCTCGTTGCGATAGGACTTGCCTACCGTGGCCAGCCCCATCGGCATCTTCTTGCGCATGCATCGGAATTCGCGGAGAAAGTTGATGTAGCTTCCCTGAGCCGTCTCCGGCCGCAGATAACCTTTTTTGTCGGAGTGCGGGCCAATTTCGACCGGGAACATAAGGTTGATGGTCCCCACCTCTTCCAGATCACCGCCACAGGTCGAACATTTTATACCATGCTCTTTGATTATCTCGGTTAATTTTTCCTCGGACATGCCTTCGAAGCTCTCGTCCAGCTCCTCTTCCAGAATTTCATCGGCCCTGTGGGTAGCGCCACACTGCTTGCACTTCGTGATCGGATCCGTGAAGGAGTCGACATGACCGGAAGCTTTGAGCACCTCTTCCGGCAGGATGGTCGAAGTCTCTATCTCCTGGAAGTTCGGGTTCTTCAGAAAGTAACTTCGCCAGAGGTCTTCCAGCTTTCGCTTGACCCTGGTCCCGAGGTGCCCGTAGTCGTAGAACCCGGAGACTCCTCCGTATATTTCGGCCGAAGGCCAGAAGAAGCCTCTTCGCTTGCTTATCTTGTCCAGTTTTTCCCCTCTGTCCGACATACTATCCTTTTTAATTTCTGATACTATAAATTTAAAGTTAGGGTATAAAGACTGGAGATGGGAAAATGATCTCTGTAGTTATTCCTGCACTGAACGAAGAAAAATTCATCGGCCAGTGTCTCCGATCGATCAAGAAACAGGACTATAGTGGTGAATATGAAATAATAGTTATGGACAACGGCAGTGAAGACAGAACAGTTCAAATAGCAGAAAAATATGCAGACAAGATATTCAGTTTCCCGAGTCTAAATCTTCCCGAGCTAAGAAATAAGGGTATAAGAAGATCCA
>JBKHHH010000041.1:0-3052 GCA_046539285.1 Candidatus Aenigmatarchaeota archaeon
TTACCTGCACCGCCCACACCCACGACTTTGATCTGTGCTTTGTGAAGATCGATATCGAACTCGTCCTCCACTGTGTCTTTATCAAAATCCTTGGCGTTTCGCGGCAGATTTTGTTTTGTTTCCTGGAAATCGGAATTATTTTCATCGTCTTTTTCGAACGTTCTTTCGAATGCGTTTTGAATTACGGAATCCATTTATTCAACCCTCCATTTTTTGTATGTTTTTTGAAACATGTTTTATCCTATCGAAATTTTTTTATAGTTCTAAACCGAACTTTACTTTGCCCAAGAAAAAGTTTCCATAAGTTAATCTAAATCAAGAAAAAGTTTCCATTCGTTTCACGAACTTGCCCAAGTTCGTTCGAAACATGCCCAAGCTTTCATTCGATGCCCAGTCGAACGAAAGTAAGTAAGCTAATTCTGTTTCGTATTTACTATTCTATAGTTTCTCCTTTATAAAACTTTCCCTTGATGTCAAACATCTCAATAAATTTTCTTCAAAACCGATAACTATCGAACCTTCTTATAGACATTTGATCTATAAATTTGATATTTAGTCTCTGTCTTGCAGTTCTGTCACAACCAAGTAAATTTAAAAACTGAAATCAAAAATTGATTGTATGTCAGAAGACATGGTGGAAAAGGTAGAAAAGGTAGCCGAGATAGCCAGGCTGGAGCTGGAAGAAGAGGAGAAAGAAGGCTTCGCCGAGGACTTCGAAAACATTCTGGACTGGTTCACAGAACTGGATAAAATAGAAACGGAAGACGTGGAACCGGCCTTCCATCCCATCGAGATCAAGAACGAGATGAGAGAGGACGAACTGGAACCCGGGCTCAGTCAGGAAGAAGCACTGGAACTAACGGAGCACGAAGAGGACGGCTACTTCAAAGGACCGAGTATCAGGTGAGTTGATGGACTATTCTAAGATGAGCGTGAAAAACTTTCTAGAAGGTGATGTAGACCTCGACCGGTTCTACTCGGAACTGAGAAATAAACTAAATAGTATAGAAAGTCTGGAACTGGTCCGAAGAAAGGAAGATGTAAAGATAGAAAAATCCGGAAGACTGAAAGGACTGCCTTTCTTTCTCAAGGACTCCATCTGCTCCAAGGGCGATCTGACCCAGGCCGGATCCAAGATTCTCAAAGGTTACAAGCCGCCTTTCGACGCCACTGTCAGCAAGCGGCTTAAAGAGGCGGGTGGTGTCCTGATGGGCAAGACTCATCAGGACGAGTTCGCCTTCGGAACCGGATCCATCTACTGTGCCCTGGCGACGCCGAAGAACCCCTGGGACGAGGAAAGATGTTGTGGCGGTTCCTCGGGCGGAGCCGCTGGACTGGCCGCGGCCCTGGATCAGCCGATGATAAATCTCGGCGAGTCAACGGGCGGTTCGATCTCCGAACCGGCTGCGTTCTGCGGTGTGGTTGGACTGACGCCCACCTACGGTGTTGTATCTCGCTACGGACTGATCTCCTAC
The DNA here is from genome assembly GCA_046539285.1 of Candidatus Aenigmatarchaeota archaeon. Lineage (GTDB taxonomy): Archaea > Aenigmatarchaeota > Aenigmatarchaeia > PWEA01 > PWEA01 > JBKHHH01. The sequence continues at coordinate 1,476 of JBKHHH010000041.1, forward strand.
GGAAATTCCTTGGACAAGATAGGTCCGATCGCAAGGCGCGTCGAAGACGTCGCTATCGGCCTGGAGATAATTTCCGGTAAAGATAGGATGGACCAGACAACCGTAGAATCGAATGGAAATTATAGCGAAACCCGGGAAGGCGATATCTCCGGCAAGACTATCGGCCTGCCTAAACAATACTTTGAAGCTGCCGAAAGCGGCGTAAGGAAAAGAGTAGAGGAAGCGACCAAGGAGATGGAGGAAATGGGCGCCGAACTGAAGGAAGTGGATCTCCCGACGACCGAGGCCGCGCTACCCGCTTACTACGTGATCGCTCCGGCCGAGGCTTCGACAAATCTGGCCAAGTACTGTGGAATGCGCTACGGAATGCACGAGAAACTAGAAGGAAACTTCAACGAATACTTCGCCCGGGTACGGAGCGAAGGATTTGGACCTGAGGTCAAGAGAAGGGTTATGCTAGGGACATACACAAGAATGGCCGGCTACCGGGACAAATACTACGTAAAGGCTCTCAAGGTCAGGCAGAAGATAATCGATGATTTCAAGCGCGTCTTCAAGGACGTGGACATCCTGGCCGGGCCGACGGCACCGATGGTGGCCCCGGAGATAGACGAACTGGAAGAGATGAGCCCGGTCGAGCAGTACAAGCTCGACAAGCTGACCGCGCCGATCAACCTGGCCGGAATGCCACAGATCTCACTGCCGTGTGGATTTAGCAATGAAATGCCGGTCGGCCTTCACCTGATGGGCGACCACTTCCAGGAAAAGAAAATTCTCAGGACGGCGAGAGCCTACGAAAAGAAAAGAGGGGAAATAGACTACCCGGAGGTATAAGATGGACGAAGAGATCATGATCGGACTGGAGACGCACCTGCAGCTGATGTCGGAGACCAAGCTCTTTTGTGGCTGTCCGACCTCTGGAGAAGACGTCCCCAACTCGAGGGTCTGCCCGACCTGTCTCGGGATGCCCGGCGCCCGACCGCGCGTCAATAAAAGAGTAATCGAGATGGGCATCAAGATCGCCGAGGCTCTGAACTGCGATATCGCGGAAGAAATGAACTTCTCGCGGAAGAGCTATTTTTATCCGGATATGCCGAAGAACTTCCAGACTACGCAGTACTCGATTCCGCTTGGCCGGAACGGACATGTGGAGATGAACATAAACGGCGAGAAGAAGAGGATTCGGATCAAAAGAATCCACCTGGAAGAGGATCCGGGTAAAATAAAGCACGTTGGCGGGGATATAACGTCCTCGGATTACATACTTGTCGACTACAACCGTAGTGGCGTGCCGCTGGTTGAAATTGTAACCGAACCGGACATCGAGTCGCCGAAGGAGGCGAGAATTTTCGTCAGGCGCCTGGCAAATATATTTGAATACCTAAAGGTCTACGACTCCTCAAGCCAGGCCTCGATCCGCAGTGACGCGAACATTTCGATGAACGGGGGCACAAGAGTCGAGGTCAAGAACATCACCGGTGCCAGCAGCATCGAGAAGGCAATGGAGTACGAAATAAAGAGACAGAAACAGATGATGCAACAGGGGAAAAAGATCGAGATGGAGACGCGGAGCTTCG